>NZ_JBHUSF010000139.1:0-22060 GCF_042673295.1 Rhodococcus sp. NPDC057014 | reverse complement strand
GTACTTGTTAACCGCGGGCGGTTAACAAGTACTCACGGGTGCGTCAGCGCACGACCGGCAGCGACACCCGGCTGGGGTACCGCGCCCCCGTGTGCACGTGCTGGTGGGCGATCACGAATTCGTCCGATTCGTAGGCGGATTCGCCGGTGTTGAGGTTGCGGTCCCAGCGGGGATGGTTGCTGGACGTCACCTGGACGCGGATCCGCTCACCGGGCTGGAACGTGACGGCCGTGGACCACAGGTCGATCGCGTACTCGTACACCTTCCCGGGCTCGAGCAGGCTCGGCTCGGCGGACGTGTAGGTTCCGGGCGTCCGGTAGGAGTCGCGGTAACGGGCCCGCACCATGCCGTCGGTGAGGGTGATCGACGTGCCGTCCGCGGTGACGCGGCACAGCCTGACGACGAAGTCGGTGTCGACGGCACTCGACGACGCGAACAGCGTCGCGGACACCTGGCCGATCACGGTCAACGGTTCGGTGAGGACCTCGCCGGTGAACACGAGGACGTCGTCACGGGATTCGACCCGGCCCTGGTCCAGCGCACCGGGTGCGAAGGTTCCCGGCATCATCGTCGCCCCACCGACCGTCGGTACCGGATCCGCCGGGTCGTAGTCGTAGTCGACGCGTCCTTCCGTCCGTTCTGCCCCCGGGGCGAGGGTTCCGCCGGGGGCGAGGAACAGGTCGGCGGTGCGGGTGGGTTCCGGGAAGCGGTCGTACGTCCGCCACCGGTTCTCCCCCATCACGAAGATCCGGACCCGCGGCAGGTCGGGTTCCTCGTCGCCGAGCACCGCCGCGTACCACTGGGCGTGCACCGACGACAGGTCCTGACCCGAGTCGAGCACCGCCTGGTTGGCCGGGCTGCCGAACACCACCGACCCGCCGAGCCCGGAGAAGTTGGTGTGACTCCACGGGCCCAGAATCAGGTACGGCGCGGGGGCCGCTCCGGAATCGCTGTGGGCGAGTTGGCCGAAGTACTGGTCGAGGGTGCTGTTGACGAAGATGTCGTACCACCCGCCGATGTGCAGCGTGGGGAGGTCGACGGCCCGCCCGCTCGCACTGTCCCACAGGTCGCGGCTGGGGTGGTCGATCGCGAATCCGAGCGATTCGACGATCGGCGACGCGAAGAACGCGGGGGCATCGACGGCCAGGTCGCGCAGGGGCAGGCTGTCGAAGTACGCGTCATCGGACATCGCCCGATCGATCCGCGACCACGACGCCCATTCGCGTTCTGCGCGTGCGGGATCCGTGCGGGACAGTTTCGTGATCTCCGCCGGTCCTGCCGACAGGTGCCCCCATCCGAGCCGGGCGCCGAATTCGACCGCGCCCCCGCGCACGAGACCGCCGGACCGCGCGTTGCCGCCTGCCGAGATTCCCGGGGCGATGCCACGCAGGGCGGGCGGCTTCTCCTGGGCTGCGCGCCACTGCGTTTCGGCGAAGTACGACCGTCCCCACATGCCGACGACTCCGGACGAGTACGGCAGTTCGGCGGCCCACTGCACGGTGTCGTAGCCGTCCGGGCCTTCGTTCTCGGACGGCACGAAGTCGCCGTCGGAGCCGAACCGGCCGCGGACGTCCTGCATGATCACCACGAAACCGCCGGCGGCGACCGTGGTGGGGTTTAGGTAGCCGGAGTTGACGGACAGGTCGCGGCCGTACGGGGTGCGGGTGAGCAGCACCGGGAAGCGGCCACTGGCATTCGGGCGGTAGACGGTCGAGCGGAGGACGACGCCGTCCCGCATCGTCGCTTCGACGTCGTTCTCGATCAGTACATCGTGTTTCACAGGGTGGGTCGCTTTCGACGGGAGGTGGGTCATCGGCCGAGGTCGGTGGTGCTGGTCCGGTAGGTTTCGCGGACCGTGAGGGTGGTGAGGGCGCTGACCAGGCAGCAGCCCGCGGTGAACGCGGCCACGGGTATCCAGCCGTTCGGTCCGGGCCGGACCAGGGTCGCGGCGATGGTGGGGGCGAAACCGGTGGCCACCAGGGCCAGCTGCCCGGAGATCGCCATGCCCGAGTACCGGATGCGCGTCTCGAACATCTCGGCGTACAGCGCGGGGCCGACGGCGTTGACGAGCGAATAGCCGACCACCATCACGATGCACGCGGTGATCAGGATCAGGGCGGTCGAACGCTGGCTGATCGCCCAGAAGAACCCGGAGACGGAGACCGCGCAGACGAGGTTGCCGGTGATGAAGACCGGTTTGCGGCCGATCCGGTCGGCGAGGATCCCGGCGGCAGGTTGCGCGACGAGGGCGAGCGCGGCGGTGAGGACGGTGGCTCCCACCATGACGGTGCGGGACACACCGGCTTCGTGGGTGCCCCACGACAGGGCGAAGGCGCTGAAGATGGTGGACACCACCGCGAACAGTCCGCAGCCCACTACCCGCAGCACGCTCGGCCAGTGGTCGCGGAAGATCACCTTCGCCGGCATCTCCTTCGGCCCGTCGGTGGACACGGCCTCCTCGAACACCTCGCTCTCGGGCAGCATCCGGCGGATCACGAGACCCGCGAGTGCGACGAACATGCTGAGCAGGAACGGGATACGCCATCCCCAGTCGAGGAAGGCGTCCTCGGGCAGCCCGGAGAACACGAGGACCACGAGCGACGCCAGCAGCATGCCGGCAGCCGCACCGGTGTTCACCCAGCTCGCCGCGAGCGCGCGGCGGCCAGCGGGTGCGTGTTCGAGGGCCAGCGAAGCCGCTCCCGCCGATTCCCCCGCCGCCGACGCGCCCTGGACGGCCCGGAGCAGGACCAGCAGGATCGGCGCGGCGACGCCGATCGCCCCGTAGGTGGGCAGGCAGCCGATGAGCGCCGTGGCCACGCCCATCATCACGAGCGTCACCACCAGCATCCGCTTGCGTCCGAGCGTGTCCCCGAAGTGCCCGAAGACGAGGGCCGCGAGCGGCCGGACGACGTACCCGATCCCGATGGTCGCCATCGACACGATGGTTCCCCAGAACGAACCGAGGTCCGGAAAGAACAGGGTGTTGAACGCGAGCGCGGAGAAGGAGGCGTAGATGAAGAAGTCGTAGTACTCGAGGGTGCTGCCCACGAAGGAGGCCAGGGCGGCCCGGCGCGCGTGGGGCGACCGGGCGTTCGCGTCGGCGCGTACGGCGCGGCCGTCGAATGTGGAAGTCATGTGGTTCCTACCTGAAAGTGAAGGGCTTCCGGGAGTTCGGAGAGGCCTCGAGGTGGGTGCGACACCGGGGACCGGGAGTTGTCCAGGTCACATCTGTTGCCGCCGAGGGAGACTCTGCCAAAGAAACCGATCACCGTCCAAGAGCAGTATCGGCAGTGATTGATAACCGATCTTTATTATTCGTCGGAGACGGCGCTCGGCGTCGGCAGCACCTCGGCGGCGAGGTCGAGAACCGTCTGCACGACCGGTGACACGGGACGGTCCGACCAGGCCAGCGCCGCCCGGACCTCGAATCGCCCGGCGTCGAGGGGAATCAGCACTACCCGATTGGGATACGTCTGCACGTCGCCGGGCACGAGCGCGACGCCGACCCCTGCCGCGACGAGGGCGGTCAGGACGATGCCGTCGGTGGTCTCCTGCACGATGTTCGGCGTGAACCCGGCATCCCGGCACGCGGCGAGCAGATCCCGGCGGAGCGTGGATCCGGTGGCGGCGGGGTTCGCGACGAACGTTTCCTCCCGCAGCTCCGCGAGGTCGATCGACTTCCGTTCGGCGAGTGGGTGATCGCTCGGGAGCAGCGCGCTGAGGTACTCCACCGAGATCTGCCGCGTGAGCACGTGGGGGTGCGAGACCGCGTCGGAGACGATCCCGAGGTCCAGTTGCCCCTCCCAGATCTCGTCGAGGATCTGCCCACTCACCGTCGCCCCCTCGAGGACGAGGTCGATCAGGGGGTACCGGCGGCGCACCGACCTTGCCAGAGAGGACAATTCGGTCTGCCCGTAGGCCCCGCTGAAGCCGACCCGGACGCGCCCCTCGACCTCCGGATCCGCGATCACCGCGGCATCGACGGCGCGGTCGATCCCGGCGAGGGCGTCCTTGCACGGCTGCAGGAAGCGCTCGCCCGCCGCGGTGAGCCGGACCGAGCGCGTGGTGCGGTCGAACAGTTTCACGCCGAGACGCTTCTCGAGTTGCTGCACCTGCTGGCTCACCGCCGGTTGCGCGATGTGCAGCGTCTCCGCGGCCCGGCCGTAGTTGAGTTCCTCGGCGACTGCGACGAACGACTTCATCCAGCGGATTTCCACGGCCGGTCAGTCCACCACGAACGCCGTGAGGAGCACCTCGCCGGGCGGGGCCGGGGCGAGCAGGTCGGTCATCGCGCCCTACTCGGGAAGTGCGGGAAAGGCGATGCTCTGCAACGTGTCCCGCATCTGATTCACGACCGATTCGGGGATGCCCTCGAAATAGCGCCCGTGGGCGGCGTCGACCCGAGCCTTGGCGTCGTCGCGGAGCCGCCTGCCCTCGTCGGTCGCGGCGATCAGTTTGTTGCGGCGGTCGGAGGGGTCGAGGGTGCGCACGACGAGTCCGCGTTCCTCGAGTTCGTCGACGAGCCCCACGATCTGGCTGGGGTCGAGGCCCATGGTGGCGGCCACCCCGCGCTGGTTGACGCCCTCGGCCTGCTCACACGCGAGGACCAGCACCGAGTAGGACCGCACCCGCAGCCCGGTGGGAACGAGGGCCTTGTTCACCGAGCCCAGCACCATTCCGCCGACGCGGGAGAGCAGGAACCCGATGTCGTCCGATAACGCCTGCGTCTCTGCCATGCGACGACCCCCTTCCGATGAGTGTCGCTAGAGTAGCAGATCTTAATGATTGACTTTCTCAATCATCAATGATTACGTGTGATTCAGCGAACACGACCTCAGGAGAATCAGACATGGACCTCACCGACAAAGTCGCCGTCGTCACCGGCAGCGGACAGGGCCTCGGGCTCGCCTACGCCAAGGACCTGGCCCGCCACGGCGCCGCGGTCGTGATCAACGACGTCAACCAGGCCACCGCCGACGCCGCCGTCGCCGACATCACCGCCGCGGGCGGCCGCGCCGTCGCCGTCGTCGCCCCGGTCGGCAGCACCGAGACCGCCCGGGCCCTCGTCACGGGCGCGGTCGACGCGTTCGGGCGCCTCGACGTCATGGTCACCAACGCCGGCATCCTCCGCGACACGGTGCTGTGGAAGATGACCGACGACGACTTCGATGCCGTCGTCGGCGTGCACCTGCGCGGCACGTTCACGTGTGTCCGGGAGGCGGTCCTCCGGTTCCGCGAACAGGGCGACGGTGGTCGCATCGTCTGCATCGGCTCCCCCGCCGGCCAGCGCGGCAATTTCGGGCAGACCAACTACTCGGGCGCCAAGGCCGGCATCGTCGGCATGGTCCGCACGTGGGCGCTCGAACTCCGGCGCGCCGGCATCACCGCCAACGCCGTCTGCCCCGTCGCCGCGACCGCCATGACCGAGACCGTCCCGTTCCTCGCCCCCTACATCGAGGGCATGAAGAACGGCGAACCGCTGCCCGCCATCATCCGTCGCGAGGTCGGCCTGGGCACCCCCGACGACGCCGCGGGCATCATCTCGTTCCTCGCCTCCGACGCCGCGGCCGACATCACCGGACAGGCGTTCGCCGTCGGCGGCGACCGGCTCGCACTCTGGTCGCACCCCGTACTCACCGCCGTCGAGTATTCCGACGGCGGCTGGTCGGCGGACGACATCGCCGCCCAGTGGCCCCGGACGTTCGGCGAGTCGGTGCAGTCCGTCGGCGAGGAGTTCCCCGAGGAGTTGATGGCGAAATGAGCCGCTACGAGTACGGCATCGACTTCGACACGATCGACGCCATCGACATCCACACCCACGTCGAGATCGACGGCTGCGGACACCGGTCCCTCGACGACGAGCTGATGGCCGCCTCGGAGAAGTACTTCAAGTCCGGCGAGGAACGCACCCCGACCATCGACGCGATCGCCGACCACTACCGCGCCCGCAACATGGCCGCGGTCGTGTTCACCGTCGATGCCGCCTCGGCCAGCGGACACTCCGCCAACTCCGTCGAGGAGATCGCCGAGGGCGCGGCCCGCCACAACGACGTCCTCATCCCGTTCGGATCCGTCGACCCCTGGCAGGGCAAGGCCGCCGTCCGCCGCGTCCACCGCCTCGTCGACGACTACGGCGTCAAGGGCTTCAAATTCCACCCCAGCATGCAGGGCTTCGAACCGAACGACCGCCGGTTCTACCCGCTGTACGAGGCCATCACCGAGGCCGGCGTCCCCGCCCTGTTCCACACCGGGCAGACCGGCATCGGCGCCGGACTGCCCGGCGGTCACGGCATCAAACTGCGCTACTCCGACCCAATGCTCCTCGACGATGTCGCCGCCGACTTCCCCGACCTCACCGTGATCATGGCCCACCCCGCCGTCCCGTGGGTCGACGCGCAGATCTCCATCGCCACACACAAGGCCAACGTCTACATCGACCTGTCCGGATGGTCGCCGAAGTACTTCCCGCCGCAGCTGGTCAAGGCCGCCAACAGCATGCTCCGCGGCAAGGTGCTGTTCGGGTCCGACTTCCCCGTCATCCAGGTCGACCGCTGGATCACGGACTTCGAGAACCTCGACATCAAGCCGGAGGTCGCGCCGCTGATCTTCAAACAGAACGCCCTGCGTGTTCTCGGTATCAAAGACTAGGAGCCCTGACATGAGCACCACCGCCACCACCACCCGGGTCGCCACCCTCGCCGACCTCGCCGCACTCGAGGGCACGCCGCTGGGCACCAGCTCGTGGATCGACATCCCGCAGCAGCGGATCGACACGTTCGCCGACGCCACCGACGACCACCAGTGGATCCACGTCGACCCCGAACGCGCCCGGGCCGAGAGCCCGTTCGGCGGACCCATCGCCCACGGGTACCTCACGTTGTCGCTGATCATCCCCATGTGGGACGAGATCCTGACCGTCGACAGCGTGACCATGGCCGTCAACTACGGGCTGAACAAGGTCCGGTTCACCAGCCCCGTGCCCGCCGAGGGACGCGTCCGGCTCAGCGCGACGCTGCAGTCCGTCGAGGACTTGCCCAAGGGCGGCGTCCAGGTGACCGTCGCGGGGCAGATCGAACTCGAGGGCAGCGAGCGGCCCGCGGTAGTCGTCGAGGCCGTGTACCGCTTCTTCGAGTGACCCAGCTGTGAGTACTTGTTAACCGCCCGACGTTAACAAGTACGCACGGGTGCCGGAGGCGCACCACTACTCGGGCGCCTGGTCGTCAGGCTCGACCTGCTCCTCCTGCTCGCGCTCGGACGCGTTGCCGGCGATTCCCTTCGCCTCGCGTTCGGCCGCCAGCCGGTCTTCCATGTCGTCGACGAGGTCTGCGATCCGCTGGTGTTCGGGGAGCTGATCGTGTCGATCCGGATTCGCCTTCATCACGCTCCTTCCGCCGGGTGCGATGTGCCGCAACCTGCGACTCCTGGGCGCACAATTCGAACTGTACGCCGCGGGCCCGGCGGAAGCGGGCATTCGTGGCGGTACGAACTGGACGGCCGTCTTTCGCAAATTCGAACCTACGGCGAAACCCGTTGCCGAACAGCATCTTACGGCCCACAAATCCCCCAATGCCGCACTGCGCAACATCATTTCGGGTTCGACGCGGACACCTTCACCGCGACGAGCGGGCGATGAATTCGATGCACAATCGACACCGTCTCGCGAGTACCCGCAGCCGGCACCTCGTACTCTGGACCGGTACCGCCCGAAGGAGGACCGATATGCCAGCAGTCACCACACCTCACGTCTACGTTCATCGCGCCGGCGATCGGCTGAAAACCAAGATTTCCTGGTTGGATTCGAAGCACTCGTTCTCCTTCGGCCAGCACTACGACCCCGACAACACGCACCACGGACTGCTCCTCGTCAACAACGACGACACCGTGCTCCCCGGTCAGGGATTCGACACCCATCCACACAAGGACATGGAGATCGTCACCTGGGTGCTGCGCGGCTCGCTCGTCCACCAGGACTCGATCGGCCACTCCGGCATCATCTATCCCGGCCTTGCGCAACGCATGAGCGCAGGCAAGGGCATCATGCATTCCGAGAAGAACGACAGCTGGCGCCTCGCCGGCGAGCAGCACCACGAGCCGGTGCATTTCGTCCAGATGTGGGTGGTACCCGACGAACCCGGACTCGCGCCAAGCTACGAACAACTCGAGATCGAGGACGAGATCCTCACAGGCGGGCTGGTGCCCGTTGCGTCCGGAATGCCGGAATACAAGGACAATTCGGCGATCCGGATCAACAACAAGCACGCGGCGCTGCATGTCGCGCGACTCTTCCCCGGCGCACCGGTGACCCTTCCCGAAGCGCCGTTCCTCCACGTGTTCGTCGCCCGGGGCACCGCGGAGATGGAGGGTGTCGGCACTCTGTACGAGGGCGACGCCGTCCGGTTGAGCGCCTCCGGTGGCCAGCAGCTCTCCTCCCACTCCGGCGCCGAGGTGCTCGTCTGGGAGATGCACGCCCGCCTCGGCGGCTGAGTTCCCAGCGGGTTCACAGCCGGGCGGAACGCCGCGCGCAGGTTCGTGCGCCACGATCGAGGCACAGCCCGATCATGGAGAGGTACCCATTGTGAACAAGGACGTCGAGAAGAGCCGGCTGCGCATCAGCCGCCGCCGCGCATTTGCGGTCGGGGGAACGGTGAGTCTGGGTGGGCTCATCGCCGCCTGCACCGGGAACGGGAGCAGCGGCACGTCGGCGCCGGCCACGTCGACCGCGGCCGCGTCGAGTGCGACGAGCGCCGACGCGGTGACGGCCCTGCTCGACCAGGCGCCGCAGTGCGTGATGGCCGTCGAGGAGACGCAGGGACCGTACTGGTTCGACGTCGACTCCATCCGCAGCGACATCCGCGAAGACCGGCCGGGAACGAACCTGCAGCTCGCACTGCGGGTGCAGGACCTGACGAACTGTTCCGCGGACGGCTCCGCCGCGGTCGTGAGCAACGCCGTCGTGGAGATCTGGCACTGCGACGCGGGCGGCGTGTACTCCGGCTTCGAGTCGGGCTCGAAGGCGGCGGACCTCGGCGGCAACGGCCCGCCCGCCGGAGCACCGCCGGCAGGCGGGCCCGGCGACGGTGGCCAGCCCCCGGCCGGAGGTCCGGGTGGTCCGGGTGGTGCGGGCCAAGGCGGTCCCGGCGGCGACATGTCCGGCGGCTCGGGTGAGACGTCCGACGGGTCCTACAGCGTCGGCGACAGCGAGGCCACCACCACGGACGACGGCATGTACCTTCGCGGCGCCCAGACGACGGACGCGAACGGCATCGCCCAGTTCACGACCATCTTCCCCGGCTGGTACACCGGCCGGACCACGCACATCCATCTCAAGGTGCACATCGACAAGAAGACGGTGCTCACCACCCAGCTGTACTTCGACGAGGCACTGCTCGACGAGGTGTACGCGACCGCGCCGTACTCCGACCACACCGGACGGGAGAACAACGTGACCAACGCCACGGACGGCATCTACGACGCCGCCGGCCTGCTGACCGTCGCCACGCAGTCGGACGGCTACCTCGCGGCGATCAACCTCGGCATCGACGTCTGACCGCTCCCCGGTCCTGTGTTTCGCCCTGAGCGCAGTGGTGGACCTGTCGACGCGGAACGGTGTAAGGATGGAACGCATGACCACGGCTCAGCGCTCCGGCATCGACCTCACCCACCTCGACCGCGACACCCGCGCCCAGGACGACCTCTTCGTCCACGTGAACGGCAAGTGGATCGACGACTACGAGATTCCCGCGGACCGGGCGATCGACGGCGCGTTCCGCACGCTCTACGACAAGGCCGAGGTCGACGTCCAGACCATCATCGAGGAGGCGGCGGACTCCGGCGCGGCCCCGGGGACCGACGCGCAGCGCATCGGCGATCTGTACGGCAGCTTCATGGACGCGGATGTCGTGGAGGCGGCGGGGCTCGCACCGATCGCCCGGGAACTCGCCGACGTGGCCTCGGCCACCGACCGCTCCGCCCTCGCCGCCGTCATCGGCCGCCTGCAGCGCACGGGGGTCGGCGGCGCCGTCGGTCACTACGTCGACACGGACGCCAAGAACTCCGCGCGCTACCTCGTCCACTTCAGCCAGGCCGGCATCGGGCTGCCCGACGAGTCGTATTACCGCCAGGACGATCACGCGGAGATCCGCGCGGCGTACGTGGAACACATCGCGAAGATGTTCGCCCTCGCCGGTGTCGACTACGACGCGCAGCGGGTGTTCGCCCTGGAAACGAAGATCGCGGCAGGCCATTGGGACGTCGTGAAGCGCCGCGACGCCGAGCTGAGCTACAACCTGCTCACCCTCGACCAGCTGCCCGCCGGCCTGGACTGGTCTTCGTGGATCGGCGCGCTCGGCGGCACGTCGGAGCAGTTCGCCGAGATCGTGGTCCGCCAGCCCGACTACCTCACCACCCTGACCGGGCTGTGGACGTCCGAGGACTTCGACGACTGGAAGGCGTGGGCGACGTGGAACGTCATCCGCTCCCGCGCCCCGTATCTCACGCAGGCGCTGGTGGAGGAGAATTTCGCGTTCTACGGGAAGACGCTGACCGGCGCCGAGGAGATTCGTGAGCGCTGGAAGCGCGGCGTGTCCCTGGTCCAGGATCTGCTGGGCGAGGCCGTCGGCAAGCTGTACGTCGAGCGGCACTTCCCGGCGGACGCGAAGGCCCGCATGCAGGAACTCGTCGCGAACCTGCAGGAGGCGTACCGGCGCAACATCTCCGACCTGGACTGGATGAGCCCGCAGACTCGGCAGGCCGCGCTCCGCAAGCTGGAGAAGTTCACGCCGAAGATCGGGTACCCCGACAAGTGGCGCGACTACTCGGCCGTCACCATCTCCCGCGACGACCTGGTCGGCAACTACCGCAGCGGCTACGCGGCGGAGTACGACCGCGATCTCGCGAAGCTCGGTGGCCCGGTCGACCGGGACGAGTGGTTCATGACGCCGCAGACGGTCAACGCCTACTACAACCCGGGCATGAACGAAATCGTCTTCCCCGCAGCCATTCTGCAGCCGCCGTTCTTCGACGCCGCGGCCGACGACGCCGCCAACTACGGTGGGATCGGTGCGGTCATCGGTCACGAGATCGGCCACGGCTTCGACGATCAGGGCGCCAAGTACGACGGCGACGGCAACATGATCGACTGGTGGACCGACGACGACCGGACCGAGTTCGGCAAGCGCACGAAGGCGCTGATCGAGCAGTACAACGCGTTCGAGCCGAAGGCGCTGCCCGGGCACACGGTGAACGGCGAGTTCACGATCGGGGAGAACATCGGCGACCTCGGTGGCCTGTCCATCGCCATCGCCGCGTACCGGATCGCGACGGACGGGTCCGAGCCGGAGGTCCTCGACGGCCTGACCGGGATCCAGCGGGTGTTCTTCGGCTGGGCGCAGGTGTGGCGCACCAAGGCCCGGGACGCGGAGGCGCTCCGCCGGCTGGCCGTCGACCCGCACTCGCCGCCGGAGTTCCGCTGCAACGGCGTGATCCGCAACCTGGACACGTTCCACGACGCGTTCGACGTCCAGCCGGGTGACGCCCTGTATCTGGATCCGGAGGAGCGCGTCAAGATCTGGTAGCGCGGTTACCGCAGACGGTCGCCCGTCGCCGCGGAGAAGAAGTACACCTCGCCGGGCTTCGGCTGCAGGTGCAACCTCTCCCCCGCGGTGACGGTGCGGGTGCGGTCGACCCGCACCACCACCTTCCCGGACGTGCCGGACGCGTACACGAACGACTCGGCACCGAGTTCCTCGAGAAGGTCGGTCTCGACGGTGTACGAGTCCTTGCGCCACGACCCGACGAGCGTCCACGACTCCGGGCGCACTCCGACGATCACGGAGCCGTCCCCGATCACCGAGTGCGGCACGGGAATACGCAGGTCGCCCAGTTCGGCGACACCGTCCCGGATCGGGGTGTCCATGAGGTTCATGCCCGGGGAGCCGATGAACCCGGCGACGAACGTGTTGACCGGGTTGTCGTACAGATCGCGTGGCCGGGCGACCTGCTGGAGGCGGCCGGCCTGCATGACCGCCACCCGGTCGCCCATCGTCATGGCCTCCACCTGGTCGTGGGTGACGTACACGGTGGTCGTGCCGAGCCTGCGCTGCAGCCCCGCGATCTGCGAGCGGGTGCTCACCCGCAGTGTGGCGTCGAGGTTGCTCAGCGGTTCGTCCATGCAGAACACCTTGGGGTGCCGCACGATGGCGCGGCCCATCGCGACCCGTTGACGTTGCCCGCCGGACAGTTTCGCCGGTTTGCGACCGAGCAGCGGTTCGAGTTCGAGCATCCGCGCCGCTTCCAGCACCCGCGCGGTGCGTTCCGCCTTTCCGACGCCGGCGTTGCGGAGCGCGAACCCCATGTTGTCGGCGACGGTCATGTTCGGGTACAGCGCGTAACTCTGGAACACCATGGCCACGTCCCGCGCCCGGGGCGGCAGCGCGGTGACGTCGGCGCCGCCGATCTCGATGCGGCCGGCCTCGACGGCTTCGAGGCCGGCCAGCATCCGCAGGCTCGTCGACTTACCGCACCCGGACGGACCCACGAGGACGAGGAACTCGCCGTCCTCGATATCGAGGTCCAGCCGATCGACCGCGGGTCGGTCGGCTCCGGAATAGCGGTGGGTGACACCCGCGAACTGCACGTTGGCCATGGATGTACCTTCTCCTCCTACTGGGGCAGTTTGGGGGTGATCTGGCGGTCGACGATCTGCTGGAGTTGCTCCCCGACACCGGCGAAGGTCGTTGCCACGTCCGCGTTCTGCAAGGCGATCTGTTCCAGTCCGGTGCCGATGATCTGGTCGCCGCCGGGCACGAACACCCGGGCGTAGTCCTGCGATCGGGTCTTCGCGAGTTGGTCGACGGCGGTGCGCGCGTTGGGGTTCGCGTCCAGGTACGCCTTCATGCCCGGGTCCTCGACCGCGGATTTGCGGACCGGCATGTACCCGACGTTCTGCGAGAAGTACGCGGTGTTCTCGCCGTTGGTCACGAAGTCGATGAACGTGAGCGCGTTCTTCTTCCGCTCGTCGGAGATTCGCGCCGGAATCGCGAGGCCCGCGCCGCCGGTCGGGCAGCCCGGCGCATCCGACGCGGGGAGGAAGGCGGTGCCGAAGTCGAACGCGGCCGACGTGGTGATCCCCGACAGGTCGCCGGTCGAGGCGATCGTCGACGCGAGGATGCCCGCCCCGAACTCGTTGGCGATGTCGCTCGACACGGCCGCGTATTTCTTCGTGTGGATCATGTCCTTCAGGAAGGTGCCCGCGGCGAGTGTCTTCTCGTCGCCGAACTTCAGGTCCCACTGGTCCGAGTACGCCCCGCCGAACGTCCAGACCGGTCCCTCGAACGTCCAGCCGAGGTAGTTCTTGGCGTCGCCCCAGCCGTGGGCCAGCTTGCCGCCGCCGATCACCCGCTGCAGTTCGGGACCCCATTCGTCGAACTCCCGCCAGGTGGCGGGACCGCGGTCGGGCAGGCCGGCCTGCGCCCAGACCTGCTTGTTGTAGTAGAACAGCGGCGTCGACCGCGCGTACGGGAGGGCGTAGTGCTTCCCCTGGAACAGGTAGTCGGCGAGCAGCGAGTCGACGTAATCGGAGGTGTCGACCCCCACCTCACCGAACAGTCCGTCGAGCGGTTCGACGGCACCGGTCAGGGCGTAGTTGAACCACCACACGTCGGACAGCACCACGACGTCGGGCAGTGCGCCGCCCGACAGCGCCGCGTTGAACTTCTGCGACACCTCCTCGTAGTTCTTCCCGGCGTCCACGAGGTCGACGGTGAGGCCGGGGTGCGTCGCCTGGAAGCGGTTGATCAGTTCACGTTCGACGTCTTGGGACTTGCCCGGGTGGTTGGACCAGAACGTGATGGTGTTCGGGTTCCCCGCCGCCCCGGACGCCGCCGACGAGCCCGAACCCGAGCCCGCGCAGGCCGTGAGCGCGGCGCCGGCTGCCACCGCGCCCGCGAGTCCGAGGAATCCCCGGCGATTCATCCGATTCATGTCTCTCCTCGTGTCCGCTATCCCTTGACCGCACCCGACGTGAGGCCCTTGATCATGTGCCGTTGCAGCACAAGGAAGACCGCGAGGATCGGCAGCATCGTGAGCACCGTCCCCGCCATGACCGGACCCCAGTCGGTGAGCCCGTCGTTGTTCTGCAGTTGGGTCAGCCCGATCGGCAGCGGCGCGACGGACGCGTCGTCGGCCATCAGGAACGGCCACAGGTACTCGTTCCATTCGGTGACGACGGTGATGATCGCGAACGCCACCATGGTGGGGCCGGACACCGGTAGAACCACCCGCCACAGCAGCCGGAAGTGGCCGGCGCCGTCCATCCGGGCGGCCTCGATGATCTCGGTGGGTATCGACAGGAAGTGGTTGCGCATCAGGAACGTTCCGAACGCGACGCCCGCGAGCGGAACGATGATGCCGTGGAAACTGTTCCGCCAACCCCATTCGGCGACGAGGGCGTAATTCGAGATGACGGTGATCTGGTTGGGCACCATCAACGCGGCGATGATGCCGAGGAATACGACGTTCTTGCCGGGGAACCGCAGGAACACCAGACCGTAGGCGCTGAGGACGCCGAGTGTGAACTTCACGGCGGACAGCACTCCGGTGATGATCACCGAGTTGCGCAGGAACGTCCGGAACGGCACCGACGTGGTGGCCTCCGCATAGTTCTCGGGGTGAAAGGTCCCGGGCCACCACGTGACCGGAAGGGTGTAGATGTCGGGGCGATCCTTGAACGACGTCATCAGGATCCAGTACAGCGGCAGGGCCACCGTCACCAGCACGGCCACCATCGCGGCGTAGCCCAGCGCCGTCACGAGCGCTTCCCGCCGGCGATGATCGCGGGCCGCGTCCGCCGCCGGCGGTGCCTCCGTGCCGCGCCGCTCGCGCACGGCTCCCGCGGTCACCGGCCGTCCCCGCGATCCATGATCCGCACCTGGTAGACGGTGATTCCGAGCAGCACCAGGAACATGATCGTGGCGACGGTGGCGCCGTACCCGGCCCGGAAGTTGCGGAACGACTCGTTGTAGACCTGGTAGACCATCGTGGTGGTGCCGGTGTCGAGCGGACCGCCCCTGGTCATCACGTTGATGATGTCGAACACCTGAAGCGAGCCCAGCATCACCGTGATCGAGAGGAAGTAGGTGGTCGGACGCAACTGCGGGAGAACGACCCGGCGGAACGTCGTCCACCCGCTCGCCCCGTCGATCTCCGCGGCCTCCGCCAGTTCACGCCGCGTACCCTGCAGTGCCGCAAGGTAGATCACGAACGTGTAGCCGAGGTTCTTCCACACGTAGGTGACCGTGACCATGACCAGCGCCCAGTGCGGATCCTGGTAGAAGTCGGGCACGGAGTCGACCCCGACGCGGTGCAGGAGGTCCTGGATCAGCCCGAACCGCGGGTCGAACACGAATTGGAACGCCACCCCGATCGCGGCGCCGGAGATGACGAACGGCGCGAAGATCGCCGAGCGAACAAGATTGCGCCCGTGCAGCTTACGGTCCAGCAGCACGGCGAGCGCGAGACCGGCGACCATCGATCCCACCACGGTCGCGGCCGTGAACACGACGGTATTGCCGACGATCTGCCAGGTGTCGGGGCGGCCCCACCACTCGCGGTAGTTGCCCAGGCCGACGAACGTGGCGGCGGGATCGGCGATGTTCCAGTCGAAGAACGACAGCCGGATGTTGTCGACCAGCGGGCGGTAGGTGAACAGGACGAGCAGAACCAGATTGGGGCCCACCAGCGCCGCGAACAGCGCGTAGTCCCGCCACGGACGCCCGAGGAACCCCTGCTTTCCCGGCGACGGCAGGGTTCGTTCCGGACCAGATCTCACTGCGGCAGTCTGACGACCGATGACGAATAGCCGGTAAATTGCCGTAGCCCGCACATTGAACTGTGCGGGCTACGGGAAGACGTGGTCGGAGCAGAGTCAGCGGTTCCAGTCGCCGAGACCGTCGGAGCCGTTCAGCGTGCCGCCCGCGGTGTTCTGCACGACGACGGCGTCACCCTTCTTCGAGTTCTCGTAGAACCACTTGGCGTCCTCGGTGCTGACGTTGAGGCAGCCGTGGCTGACGTTCGTGTTGCCCTGAGCGTCCACCGACCACGGCGCGGCGTGGACGAAGATGCCGCTGTACGACATGCGGGTGGCGTACTCGACGTACGTGCGGTAGCCCTCGGCGGAGTCGACCGGGACCCCGTACGTGGAGGAGTCCATGTACATGTCACGGAACTTGTCGCCGATGATGTACGTGCCGTTCGGCGTCTCGTGATCGACCTTGCCCATCGACGTCGGCATGGTCTTGACCACTTCGCCGTTGCGGGTGACGGTGATCTGCTTGGTGTTGTCGTCGGCGGTCGCGACGAACGCGTCACCGATGGTGAACGTGGAGTGCGCGTCGCCGGCGTCCACCGTGACCTCGGTGTTCGCGGGCCAGAACTCGGTGGGCTTCCAGCGCACCTGGCTGTCGTTGATCCAGTAGAACCCACCCTCGACCGGCTGGCTTGTGGTGACCTTGATGGCCTTCTCGGCGGCGGCGCGGTCGCCGATGGCCTCGTCGAAGCGGATGATCACCGGTTGCGCGACACCCACGACCTCGCCCGCACCCGGGTTGAGGGACGGGGCCGAGAAGTTCGCAGGCGCCGGCGCCGGTTCGGGCGGCGGGAGCTGCGGCGCGCCGGGCACGCCGGGCAGGGTGGGAAGACTGGGAATCTCCGGTCCACCGGGAAAGAGCGGCGCGGCCTGTGCGGCCCCGACCAGCGCAGTTCCGGAGACGACGGCCCCGGTCAGTGCGACAGCGACGCGTGACGACCAGATTCCTGACTTGCCCATATGACCACTCTCGTTCGACGACGTGTACAACGCGCGTCCCCGACGGACCTATCAATCGCGCACTGCCATTAACACACATCATCCGGCCGCGAGCAATTTGCCCGCAATCGTTGCCGCTCCGCGGCCTGTGGGCAGTCGGTGTCACCGAGTGGTCAAGAAGCGCTCACGATCAGGTCTCGGCGCGGGCGGCGGCGAGCATGCTCTCGATGGTGATCAGCTTCGTACGGGTGCGGCCCGCCGCCCTGCCCGCGGCACGCTCGGTCTTGTCGATCCGCTGCCAGCCCTGGAAGTCGACGGCGTCCGGGGCGCGCTCGGCGATCAGCCGGTCGAGACCCTCCCGGTCGGCCGGGGCGTCGAGACGGCCGGCGGAGAAGTCGTCGATGAGCATCCTGACCGTCTCCGCGGAGCAGTACTTGTTGGTGCCGATCACACCCGTCGGCCCGCGCTTGATCCAGCCCGCCACGTACACGCCGGGTACCGGCGCACCGGTCTCCGGATCGATCACCCGCCCGTTCTCGTTGGGGATGACGCCGCGCCGGTCGTCGAACGGGATGCCGGCCACCGGCTGACCGCGGTAGCCGATCGAGCGAAGCACCAGGCCGGTGTCCAGCGTCGAGGTGTCGTCGGACGGTTTGGCGCCGAGCCTGCCCGACGCGTCCGCCACCATCTCGTTCTTCGCGATGCGCACCGATTCGACGGCGCCGGTGCCGAGAATTTCCACGGGCGAGGTCAGGAAGCGCAGCACGATCCGCTTCTTCGCCGGATCGGCGGTGCGCCGGGCGAACTCCTCGACCTGGCGCACCTTGTGTCGCTGCCACGGCTCCGCGTCGTCGCCGTCGACGAATGCACGGCTCGCCGGGTCCAGCACGGCCTCCTCGGGGTCGACGACGATGTCCACGTTCGGCATGCGCCCGAGCGCCAGGAGTTCGGGATTGGTGTACGCGGCCTGGGCGGGGCCCCGACGGCCGAGGATCACGACCTCGCGGATGTTGCTCGCCCGCAGCGCCTCGAGGGCGTGGTCGGCGAGATCCGTCGTGGCCAGGATCTCGGGGTCGGTGACGAGGATGCGGGCGACGTCGAGTGCCACGTTGCCGTTGCCGACGATGACGGCCCGCTCCCCCGACAGATCGAACGTGCGGTCGGCGTAGTCGGGATGACCGTTGTACCAGGCCACGAACTCGGTGGCGGCGTGGCTCCCGGCGAGATTCTCGCCGGGAATGCCCAGTTCGCGGTCGCCTGCCGCGCCGACCGCGTAGATAACGGCGTGGTGGTGCGCGAGCAGTTCCTCGTGGGTCACATCCGTGCCCACGGTCACGTTGAAGTGGCAGTGCACCGTCCGCTTACCCACCACCGAACGGAACTGGTCCGTGACGCCCTTGGTGCCCGGATGATCCGGGGCGACGCCGGCACGCACCAGCCCGTACGGGGTGGGCAGACGGTCGAAGATGTCGACCTCGACGCGGGGCTTCGCCGTCAGTTCCATCGCGGCGTAGCAAGCGGCCGGGCCCGACCCGACGACCGCGACGTGGAGCGTGCCGAGGGCTGCGTCGATCTGCGGCAGCTTGAGCGGCTCGGGCCAGTCGGGGCCGATCGGGTGCTTGGTGTAGTACTGCGCGTTGATGTCGAGATACGGCTCGTCGACCTCGTCGAGGTCGTTCTCCGCGTAGATGGCCTCCACCGGGCACTCCTCGACGCAGGCCCCGCAATCGATGCAGGTGTCCGGGTCGATGTACAGCATTTCCGTGCTCGCGAACGGCTTCTCGTCCGGTGTGGGATGGATGCAGTTGACCGGACAGACGTCGACGCACGACGCGTCGTTGCAGCACGGCTGCGTGATCACATATGCCACGGTTCTCCCCTACCTGAGTACGCGCAGTCCGACGTCGAGATGTGACCCCAGATTATAACGTGTTCCACTTTTGTGCGAGAACCGTGCGCAGGGTCAGACTGCGTCGCCCGGCTCCACCCGGAATCCGACCTTCACCGTGACCTGGTAGTGCGCGATGGCGCCGTTCTCGACGTGGCCCCTGGTCTCGACGACCTCGAACCACTCGACGTTGCGCACCGTCTCGTTGGTCCGCGCGATGGCGTTCTTGATGGCCTGATCGGTGCTGTCGCTCGACGAACCGACGACCTCGACAACTCGGTACACGTGATCACTCATCAGGATTCCTTTCGTGGGTTACTTGCCGTTCCGGACGATCGCCTGTGCCTCGATACCGAGCCGGGCCAGACGAAGATCACCGAGAGCCGTGAGGGAACTGCCGAGGCGGTTGGTGACGAACCCCAGGGACAGCCCGCTGTCGAGGTCCGCGTAGGCGCCGGACCCGCCGACCCCGTAGTGCCCGATCGCGTTCCGTGGCTGTTCCCGGGACACGAGGATCGGCCGGTGGTAGCCGAGCGACCACAGCGGCCGGATACCGAGGACGTAGTCGCGGTCGCGGGTCTGCACCTCCGACATCCGCGCGATGGTGGACTTGCGCAGGAACCGGCGTCCGTCCAGCTTGCCCCCGTTCGCGATGGCGCCGTACATTCGCGCGAGCGCCCGCGCGCTGAACACGCCGTTCCAGCCGGGCATCACCGCGTCGTGGACCGCCGGGTTCCGCACCAGCGCGTCGAATCCCTGCGGCATCGCCGCCTCGGCCAGCCCGCGGGTGGGGCCGACGAGCGAGAGCACGTTCGAGGTGAGCTCCCAGTTGAGTCCGGCCGGGTTGATGTGCGGGAACAGCTTCGCGATCCGTGGACGGTGCTGTCCGGGAACCTGATACCAGAAGTCGTCGACACCGAGTGGTCCCGCGATTTCGTCCTGCACGACCTGGACGAACGGTTTTCCGGTGACGCGGGCGATCAGTTCGGCCACCAGCCACCCGTAGGTGACGGCGTGATACCCGGGGCCGCGCAGCCTGCGCGGATCCGCGGGGGCCGCCGCGAGCGCCTCCACGACGGCGTCGTACTCGAGGAGATCGAGCGGGCTCCGCATCAGCCCCCGAACCTTGTGCAGTCCGGCCCGGTGGGTGAGGACGTCGCGGACGGTGATGTCGTCCTTGCCCGCCGCACCGAATTCGGGCCAGTAGCGGGCCACGGGCGCGTCGTAGTCGATCAGCCGGCGTTCGGCGAGCCGGTGGACGACGGTGCTGGCCACACCTTTTCCGGTCGAGAAGGACAGTGCGACGGTGTCGCGGTCCCACCGGCGGTCGCGGTCTGCCCAGCCGGCCCAGATGTCGAGGACCTTTTCGCCCCGGAAGTATGCGGTGAGCGCCCCGCCGCCGTGCTGAGGCTGCCGGTACATCGCGAAGAATCGGTCGGCGAGCGGCAGGAACCGCGGATCGACGTGCAGTTCCGTCCGTGGCACGGACGCGGGCCTGGAAACTCGAACGCTGGTCGTCATCGACCACCTCCGATCTCGCTGCCGTAAGTCCTACGGCAGGTGCGTCAGCCCATTGTGACTACCGTCACCATACGACGCGGACCGGGGTGCCGTTCAGGGAAGCCGCCACACTGTTACGCCGTCGCTCAGACACGCTTGACCTGCAAGGAAATTGATGGCCAGCGACGGGCCTGCCGCGCACACCACGCCTTTGGCCGGATCCGCGACGAGCGCCTGCCCTCCGGGACCGCTCAGCACCAGCGCCGGGCCGACGCTGTCGACCGTTCCGATGGCGACGCTCTCGGGCCCGACCGCGACCGCCGCGACGGCGCCGCGGCGCGCCTCTGCCGCGCCGACACCACCGCCCAGACCGGCGCCGAGCGCCGCGCCCGCGTGGGCCGCGTCGGCGAACCCGACACCGTCGGTGCCGAACGCCGCCGAATTGCTGCTGGTGTCGGCGTTGGCCCCGCACGCGGTGCGGTCGACGACCGTCGTGTCACCCCTGCCGGGCGGTGACACACAGGAGAGGGAGACGGCCGACGCGGTGGCCGGCGCGATCATCAGAGTCCCGAGCGCCGTCGCGACGACACCGAGGACGATTCCGAAAGTACCGACCGTCGTACGTTCCATGGCGACCTCACATTGTTCCCGACCCGACCGTCCCGAGCCTACGTGAGCGCCGGCTATTTGCGGTCTCGGTCCCGACTCGGTTGCACCCGCTTGGGTTCCCCCGGCATCTTGGGGTAATTGGGTGGGTACGGGAGATCGCCGAGGCCGTTCGCGGTGTCCCGTTCCGCCATTTCCAGCAGCACGTCGAGGGAGTGCGCCACGTCACCCATGGTCGCCATGGGGTCGCCGCGTTTCTCGAGCAGCGCGGGCACCGTCGCGATGGTGAAGTCGTCGGGGTGGACGTCGACGAGTTCCTCCCACGTGACCGGCGTCGACACGGTCGCGATCGGCGTCTTGCGGGCCGAATAGGCGGACGCGATCGTCTTGTCCCGGGCGTTCTGGTTGAAGTCGAGGAAGATGCGTTCGCCGCGTTCCTCCTTCCACCAGGACGTGGTGGCCCGGTCGCCGCTGCGCCGCTCGACCTCCCGCGCCAGGGCGATGCCCGCCCGCCGCACCTCGACGAAGTCCCACCGCGGCGCGATGCGGAGGTACACGTGCAGGCCACGGCCGCCCGAGGTCTTGGGGTAGCCGATCAGACCGAGTTCGTCCAGCAGCGGCCGGAGCACGTCCAGCGCGACCGCCCGGGCGTCGTCGAATCCGGTGCCGGGCTGCGGGTCCAGGTCGATGCGCAGTTCGTCGGGGTGATCGACGTCGGGGCACCGCACCGCCCACGGGTGGAACGTGATGTTGCCGAGGTTCGCCGCCCACACGATGTTCGCGGCGTTGCGCACCCGGAGCACGTCCGCCGTGCGGCCGGACGGGAACGTGACCTCGCACGAGTCGACGTGGTCGGGGCGCTTCGCGGGCACCCGCTTCTGGTAGATCTCCTCGCCCTCGACCCCGTCCGGGAACCGTTGCAGGTGCGTCGGCCGATCGAACAGGGCGCCCAGCAGCGCACCGCCCAGCGCCACCGTCCGGTAGTACTCCACCAGGTGCCGTTTCGTGCCGCCGTCGGCACCGAGCTTCGGGTAGTAGATCTTGTCGGGACTCGACAGCCGCACGGCGACGCCGTCGACATCGAGTTCTTCGGCAGAACTCGCCATCTAGGAACCTCCGGCCAGGACGTCGGCAAGGTCGTATCGCACCGGGACCTCCAATTGTTGGAACGTGCACTCGTCGGGCGTCCGGTCCGGGCGCCAGCGCAGGAACCGCGCGGCGTGCCGGAACCGGGCACCCTCCATCTGGTCGTACGCCACCTCGAC
>NZ_JBHUSF010000138.1:0-22129 GCF_042673295.1 Rhodococcus sp. NPDC057014 | reverse complement strand
GATCACAGCCCACAGGGCATCGGAAATCTCGTTGGCACGCAACACAGGGACAGTCTCGAGCATCCGACCACCAATATTTGGCAGACACGCTCTAGTCCGCGGGCAGACCTCAGCCCCGACTGCTGGCACCATTTCCGATCTTCGAGTATTTTGCGCACACCGTACCGGGCAGTAACAATACTGTAACGTTGCTCTGACCAGGGGCAGGTCCGCCGAAACGGCAAGGGAACGAACGGAACAGCGCTAGCGTTTGACCCTCTGCTCCAGCCACGTCCGCAGGTCCGCCCCATACTCGGGATGACTGAGCGCCAAGTCGACCGACGCCCGGAGAAACCCACCGGGATTGCCGAGGTCGTGCCGAGGACCCCGATGAACCACTACGTGTACGGGATGCCCTTCCGTGATGAGCAGCGCGATCGCGTCGGTCAACTGCAACTCTCCGCCCGCTCCCGGGCGGATACGTCGGAGGGCATCAAAAATTGCCCTGTCCAAGAGGTAGCGGCCGGCAGCCGCGAGAGTCGACGGTGCGTCCTGGAGTTTCGGCTTCTCCACCATGCCCTTCACCCTCAATACGTTCGGATTCACGGCATCGGGGACGGTCTCGACGTCGAAGACTCCATATGCGCTCACTTCCTCTTTGGGGACGTCGATGGCACACAACACCGTTCCGCCACGCTTGGCTCGCACGCGCGACATGACATCGAGCACGCCGTTCGGCAGCACCAAGTCGTCCGGCAGCAAAACCGCGATTGCATCCTCGTCGTCGCCCAGCACCGCTTCAGCGCATCCAACCGCGTGGCCGAGCCCCAGCGGTTGTTGCTGGACTACCGACTCCACCGCGAGGAGACCCGGCGCCCTGCGGACCTTCTCCAGCAGAGTGTGCTTTCCCCGGGCAGCAAGGTTGTTTTCCAACACCAGGTCTTCGACGAAGTGCGCCACCACGCCGTCCTTGCCCGGTGCCGTCACGATGATCAGCCGCTCTGCCCCGGACTCGGCAGCCTCGCCGGCCACCAGCTCGATCCCGGGCGTGTCCACGACAGGAAGTAGCTCCTTGGGGACCGTCTTTGTCGCCGGCAGAAATCGCGTTCCCATTCCCGCGGCGGGCACCACAGCGGTGCGAAATCCAGTCGAATCCAGTTCCCCCATGGTTGCGCCTTTCTCGAAGAAGTTGAATGAGCAGCGGTGTCATGACTTTTACGCCTCGGCCGACCTTTACACTGGTCAGTTGTCCAGATTTATCGATTGCAGGTGAGCGACGACTCCTTGGCCGCGAGAAAAGTCCGCATTATCCGGAGCCGATCGTGGCAACGAAGATCTGGGCGCGCTGCCGTGCAGGTGCGAGGGTCACCGCCGGGTTCGATGCCGGCAACCACGCCGACTGGCCCGCACTCAGCTCAAGCGAGTCGCAGTGGGACGAGA
This sequence comes from Rhodococcus sp. NPDC057014, assembly GCF_042673295.1. Lineage (NCBI taxonomy): Bacteria > Bacillati > Actinomycetota > Actinomycetes > Mycobacteriales > Nocardiaceae > Rhodococcus > Rhodococcus sp. NPDC057014. The sequence continues at coordinate 20,710 of NZ_JBHUSF010000138.1, read as the reverse complement.
GGACGGTCGATCCCGCCGTGCAGAGAACGATCCGTGGGCTTCCAGTGCCGAGAGTCGCTGTCGATGCCGACGCACTACTCGCGCTCGTCTCGAGGTGCAGTCGGGTGAGCTCGAATTCTGCCTCCGGCGTGCGGTACAGACGTCTGTTGTCACGACCATCACCGTCCGCACGCACCACCGGCATGGACGCCGGCCGAAAGTCCAGGACTTTCAGCAGCTCGGGCACGTCAATGTGCTTCTGGGTCAAACCGCCGCGCAGCACATTGTCCGAGTTGGCCATGATCTCGACGGCCACGCCTCTAAGGTATGCATGCAGATTTCCGGCCGCGAGAAACAAGCCCTCCCCCGGTTCGAGCGTGATCCGATTGAGCAGCAGCGAGATCAAGACACCCGGGTCGTTCGGATACTTGACCCCCAGGTCGAGCGCGGTCTGCGCCTCCGCCGCGAACTCCCCCTCCGCTCCGTCGCACACGGTCGAAAGGTATTGTCGGCAGGCCTCGACTACACCAGCGATCAGAATCGCCGGGTGTTCGTCGCCCGTGATCCATTGCGTGAAAAGCGCACGCACACCCGAGGGGTTGGTCTGGGTTTCCAATTGCTGCGCACACCGGTCCAACTCTTCAACCTCCAGCGCTCGCAGCAACGCGACGGTTCGCCGCACGTCGCGGAACCCGGCGAGCGCCTCGAATTTCGTCAGCGCAACCACAAGTTCCGGTTTGTGGTTGTCGTCCTTGTAATTGCGGGCAGCCGAGTCCAGAGGGACACCGTTTGCGTTTTCACGTTCGAATCCTTCACGTGCCTGCGCGGAGTTCGGGTGCGCCTGCAACGACAGTGGGTCCTCCGCGGCGAGCACCTTGAGCAGAAACGGAAGGCGACCTCGGAACCGCGACGCGTTGGCCGCGCCCAGTTGCCCGAGTGGGTCGGCCGAAATCACGTCAAGAAGTGAGACGCCGGAGCCCGCGTCGTCCACCCGAGCCGGGTCTGCCGGATGTGCGCCGAGCCAAAGTTCTGCTTCAGGCCGATCGGACGGCGAGGGCCGTCCAGTGAGTTCCGCCAGCACCGTGCGGGAGCCCCACTCATACGACCGAATCGCTCCGTGAAGGCGTTTCATCGATCAGACATTCGTCGAGAATCGGACGCCACCATCCGGCAACGTCACATCGGGCCAGACACGGGCTCCGCGCAGCAATTCGCATCGAGCGCCCACGTCGGCGCCGTTTCCCACCACCGAATCGCGCACAAGTGCTCGCGGCCCGATCCGGCAGTCGTACCCGAGAATCGATCGTTCGATCACCGACCCAGCTTCGACGTGGGCGCCGTCGAACACCACGGCTCCGTCCAGACGCGCACCCGCACCGACAGTGACCCGTGCACCGAGCACCGTGCCGCCGATCAACACCGTGCCTGGGGCCACCGTGGCAGTCGGATGGACGAGCGACTCGCCGCGCCTACCGCTCAGCGCGGGCGAAGGCGCTATGCCGCGAACCAGATCCGCCGACCCGGCAACGAAATCGTCGACCGTCCCCATGTCTCGCCAGTAGGCGGAATCGACGTGGCCGAACACCCGCGTCCCGCCGGACACCAATGCGGGAAACACCTCACGTTCCACCGACACGGGGCGGTCGGACGGAATCTTCTCGATCCACTCCCGCTGGAATACGTAACAGCCGGCGTTGATCTGGTCGGTCGGTGGATCTTGCGTCTTCTCCAGGAAAGCGGTGACCCTGCCATTCGAGTCCGTCTGCACGCAGCCGAACGGGCGCGGATCACCCACCCGAACCAGGTGAAGCGTTACGTCGGCATCGGCCTCCGCGTGCGTCTGCAGAACAGCTCGCACATCGGTGCCGCCGAGGACGTCACCGTTGAAAACCACCACGGTGTCGGCACGAAGATGGGGCAAGACATTCCGGATAGCGCCCCCGGTACCGAGCGGCTCGTCCTCGGTGACGTACTCGATCTCCAGCCCGAACTCTTCACCCGTGCCGAAATGCTGCTCGAAGACTTCCGCTTTGAACGACGTCCCGAGCACCACATGGGAGAGTCCCGCGTCCTTGATCCGAGACAGTAGGTGAGTCAGGAAGGGCACTCCCGCAGTCGGCAGCATCGGCTTGGGCATGGACAGAGTCAACGGACGCAGCCGGGTGCCCATACCTCCGACCAGAATGACCGCGTCCGGCGCAGTATCGATCCTCATGTCCGACAACCCCCTCCATGCCCGAATACGGTGAAATGATTGAAACCCGATCGCGATTCGCGCGCCACTCGACATTCGCCCGGATTGCCGGCGTAATCATGAGTTGTCTGCGACGCACTGGTACGTTGATTCGCGCTCAAACTCAATGTGTTCGACGGCCAGGTCCTTCACCGGCCACTCGATGTCCTAATACGCCCCGTCACCGGCGACCACAGCCCGCACAGTCTTGCCGATGATGAGGACATCCCCCATCATCGACCAGTTCTCCACATACGAGAGATCGAGCCGCACAGTCTCTTCCCATGAGAGGTCCGATCTCCCACTCACCTGCCACAGTCCCGTAATGCCCGGTTTCACCAGCAGTCGGCGACGGACGGTGCCGTCGTAGGCCTCGACTTCTCGGCGCAGAGGCGGGCGCGGGCCTACCACGCTCATCCCGCCGAAGAACGTTGAGAAACTGCGGAAGCTCGTCGAGGCTGTACCTGCGCAGAACTCCGCCGACGCGTGTGATCCGCGGATCCTCACGGATCTTGAAGAGGACGCCGGCACCCTCGTTCGCCGTCATCAGCGCCGCCACCTGTTTGTCGGCGTCCACCACCATGCTGCGGAACTTGAGCATCGGGAACGGACGACCGTCCAGCCCCATGCGCTCCGACTTGTAGAACACCGGGCCCCTGCTGGTCAGCTTGATCATGAGCGCAGCCATAATCATCACCGGGCCCGTCAGGAGGAGCGCCGACGCCGCAAAGATCATGTCGAACGCGAGCTTCGAAAACTTCTGCGCGCCGTGATATTGCGGCTTCTCCACATGAATCAGCGGTAGTCCCGCCACCGGCCGCATCGACAGACGCGGACCGGACACATCCATCATTCCGGGTGAAACCACCAGGTCGACATCGTGCGGCTCGAGGTCCCAGGCGAGGGCGCGCATCCCTTCATGCCCGAGATGCTCGGTGGCCGTAACTGCAACGGTGTCGGCACGACAGAACCCCAGCGAATCGATCACGTCCCCCTCGCTGCCGAGCACGGGAATGTCGCGCCCGGCGACGGTGATCTTGTCGCCATGCTCGCCTGAGTGTCCCGGAATGCAGACGCCCACCACGCGATACCCGTCGGCCGTACCTCGGGCGAAGGATTCCGCGAGAATCCGGACGGCGCGTTCGTTGCCCACGACCAGGACCGACGTCTGAAACTCTCCGCGCGACCGCTTACGAGCAATCACCTGACGCCACACCCAGCGGCTCACCATCAGGGCCACCAGTCCGACAGGAAACGCGATGGCGAGGTAGAGCCGAGCCAAATCGAGGCGGAACAACAGCGCCAGCATCGCAATGAACCCGAACAGTCGCACGGTCGAGACGAAGATCCGTCGATACTCGTCCGGCCCGCTCCCGATCACCCGCACCGTACGAGTCCGGAAGATCGTCAGAGTCGTCAGCCACGCCACGACCAGCAGAGCCGAGACCAGCGTGTAGCTGAGGTCCTGCCCGGTTCCACTCGTGGTCAGGACGCCGCTGTCGCCGAACCGCACCCACTGCGCGACCGCGACCGCGGCAACCACGATCAGCGTGTCCGAAATTAGCAGACGTCGGATATAGGCGGCCTGCCACTCGCAGCGAGTGTACGGCCCACTCTCTTTCCCCGCGAGCGCCGCTGCGTTCTCCGGAGCCCGAGATGGGTCGGGTGAAACATCGAATGCAGTCACCGTTTGCCTTCCGACCTCGAGCCACCCTGACTGGCGGCTCGTGTGTCCTCACGACATTGCGAAGACGACGATCGCCCGATGTTTGCTGCCGCGTCGATGTTCGCACGTGGACACTCAAGTTGAGACAGCGAGTGATCAGCTTCACAACATCCGGCCAGAGGGTCGATGCAGCCCTTCTATCGCAGGTCAGCAGGTGTGTATATCGAGCGAATGACAGTGCCATACGGGGCATCTGATACCGGAGGTCACACGAAATGCTGGCGAACTCGCCGGAGAGCAGGTACGGTGCCCGCCGCATCTCGCTCACGGACGGGATCCTGATGATCACCTGCCAGCATTCTCAGCGAGCGACCTGGAAATTCTCAGCATTTTCGCAGGTACGAATCCCGAGTACGTAGGGCTTGTCGCCCACCCAAGTGCGGCATACTGGCGTCGTGTGGTGGTGGACAATCGGAATCGTCATTGCGTGGGTGGTGATGTCGATACCACTCGCAGTACTGATCGGGAAAGCTGGCCGGCAGAAAGACCTGCGCGAAAAGTTGCCCCGCCGGCGCAAGAGCCGGACTGGCGGGCCTAACGACCAGACCGCCGCGTAACCACTGCAACGCAAGACAAAGCGCCGGCCGACGAACGGCGCGCACGCGCGAATTGGTCAATAGGCTGCGTGACGCCCGACCCACTGCCACCTATGGCCGTAACACCGATCATCGAGTCCGAGAGCAGCATGACGATTCGTCCGCGTCGGGCCACGCGACTGGTTGACACGGGCGAGCGCCCGACACCCGATGACACGGATACCAAAACTGGGGCCCACAGTGTTTTGTGAGCCCCAGTTTCAGATTGGTGGTGGACTACACTCCGGTGGATCCACCCTCCGACCCGAAGGTCAGGAACGAAGCAAAGAAGTTGATCAATTCCGTGATGCTGGCGAAGTCTACAGACATATTTCACTCCTGTTGAGGCGATGGCGTCGGAAGCTCGATCTGCACCCCTGCCGGGCACTCGTTCTTTCTACACGAATTGAAAGACTTTGCAACAGCAGAGGAGCCGCGGGCACCAAGTTTCTCTCGCGATCCGACATCTCCTTCGCCAGGTAGGACTGATGGCAGATCACATTCGAATTGCTGTTTCAGCTACTCACATCAATCCCTAAGTAAGCCAGCACAATACACGACTTACCAAAATCCATCCTGAACCCGGAAAGAGTGCCCACAAACCAGATCCATCGTAGCTTTAAGCATCGCATTTACGCATTTCGGCCATTTTTTGACACCTACCTACATGTTGCTTGACCACTTCCGATCTGAGGGGTGGGCTCTTGCGGAAATGCCGGCCGCGCCCGCTCATTCGACGACCGCAAAGGCGCACCCCTGGCACGTGCAGAAGGGGACTCGGACACACCGGCCCGGCGGCGAGGTTTTCGACCTGTGCGGCGGCGATCCTCCATCCGGGACAGTCGGATCCGGTTCCGCCCGCCCAGCAACTCCGACGATTCACCTATTCACACGAGTTGGCGTGCGTCAGACGGGCGGGCAGCACGGGTGTAGAGATCCGAGTTCACTGACTCCGCTGCTATATCGACGGCTCTGGCTACGTGGCCGGGACCGATCCGGTCGTCCCGCCGCGTGATGCCTTCGCTCCTGAACTTCGAGGGCGGCCAATGACGGACGCCGACGAATTTACCCTTATACCAGGGGTTTCCTTCGGCTGAGTCCGTGTGCCTGGACGGCACGCCTCACTGGCGGCGGGCCGCGATTCGACCCTTCTCACATCTATGTGGGAATCGTTCCCACATAGATTTCACGTCCGATTCGTGCACGGTTGCGCAATGACCTGCAACTCGCCCACTCGGCGAGGTTGTACACGACCTGCCACGCCTGGACCCTGCCGCCTTGGGGCGGTCAGCGTGGGACCAGGATCCGCTGCAGCCTTCCCCTCGCAGAACGCTGCTCAACATAGTTCGAGCCGGCCGGCGGACCGGCGACCTTGCGCACATTCGAGTAGCGGATTTGCGCAGACCGAGCGGTACGGGAGAATGCCGAGCATGAAGCCCCGCAAACCTGACGCCAATGAACCCAGGCCTGGCAGGCACGTCCTATTCATCGCCTTCCTCGCCATCGCCGCAATCGCCGTGGTTGCTGGGGTCGCCTACGACCACTACCGCAAGCCAGCCGCAACTGAAACGACCCAAGCCGCAGCGGCTCCCGTCGGAACGGTGCAGGAAACGAAGCGAATCGCGTTCATCGGCGACAGCTACACCGCTGGCACTGGCGCACCGGACGGGGAAGGCTACGCGTGGCTCGTCGCCAAGAACTTCAATGTGAACGCCCAGGTCAGCGCCGAGGAGAACGCAGGCTACATCAAGCCCGGCGGTAGTGGACGTACGATGATCAATCTCGTGCAGGGCGCGGAGGCCGCATTCAGCCCCGCGAACGTCATCGTTCTTGCTGGCGGATACAACGACAACCTTGGCGCCCCGCCGTCATCTGTTGGATTCCGGGCGGCGGTGCAAGCCACGTTCACGGCGGCACGCGAATGGTCGCCCGATGCGGACATCATCGTCCTCGGCCCCTGGACCCCCACCGGTGTACCGACCACCAATCAAAGTATTGTGAACGACGTACTGCGTGAGGAATCCCAATCGTCCGGGTTCATGTTCGTAGACACGATCCGTCCCCCGATGGTGACCTCGGCGATGATCGGTTCCGACGGATTCCATCCGACCCCGGAAGGGCACCAGCAGCTCGCAGGCAAGGTCGTGGCCGCACTCCGGGACCGCATACCCGCCTTCGCTTAACCCGGCTGGTGTCGGTTGATGATTCCCTCCGCGGTGCAGTTCGTCATGTCATTCGCGCAAATGATATGACCGGCGAGAACGTACCGCTCGGTTTCTTTTGCTTTCAATCCCCATGTCGTTGCAGCTAATTCCTTTCCCCAGCAGAGGACGAAACCTTGAGTACAGGTGCGCACAAACGGCTCGACATTCAAGGCCTGCGTGCCGTCGCCGTGTTAATGGTCGTTCTCTTTCACGCCAACACTCCATTGATCACGGGAGGATATATCGGAGTTGACATCTTCTTCGTAATCTCAGGCTTCCTGATGACCGGGCAGCTATCGGGATCTCTGCGGTCATTGGGTCGGATCGACTTCTGGCAGTTCTATCGAAAGCGGATTCTTCGGCTAGCCCCCGCAGCCCTCGCTGTCGTCGTCATTACTCTGCTCTTCTCGGTCCTGTTCCTTTCGCCGATCCGCAGCGCGGGGATAGCGGCAGAGGCCGCCGCGGCTACCGCCTACGTACCGAACCTATGGTTCGCCTGGACGGGCACCGACTATCTGCAGGAAAAGTTTGCATCACCCTTTCTGCAGTTCTGGTCATTGGGACTGGAGGAACAGTTCTACCTCGTATGGCCGCTAATCCTGGCCAGCACCTGGTTGCTCTTCAGGAAGTCGGTCGCCGGGCTCGCCGCACTACTCGCCGTGATCACCGTTTTCTCGCTTGCGTTGAGCATCTACCTCACGCCCATCTACGGCCCTTGGGCCTTCTACACGCTGCCTACTAGAGTGTGGGAGTTCGGCATTGGCGGACTTGCAGCCCTTCTTCTCACGCGCATTCCCTACGATCGACTAAGTGAAGGTCGATTCGCCAACATTGCTGGATGGATTGGCGTGGTCCTCGTGCTCGCCGCAGCCGTCTTCTACGACGCCGGGACACGGTTTCCTGGATACGCGGCGCTGCTCCCGGTGGTTGGCACCGGCCTGATCCTGCTTTTCAGCAGTACATCGCGCCGAAGCGTTGGGGCATTGCTGCAGACGCGACCCATGACCTTCGTGGGTGACATCTCGTATTCGCTCTACCTGTGGCACTGGCCGATAATCCTCATCCCGCTCACATTGGCGGGCGGTTCCCTGCCGCTATGGGGCACTCTTCTACTGGGAGCCGCTAGTTTCCCCTTGGCATACCTAGGCCGTCGATACATCGAAGTTCCCGCAATGTCATCGGATTCGATTCGGCGAGTGCGCTCGTGGATTGTGGTCCCGTCGGCAGCGGCAACAATCGTCGCTGTCACGCTGGCGATGGCACTTGGCAGCGTCGCCCTCGATCGACGTCAGATCTCGACAAACATCGCAGCTCCGGAATTTATCGCCAACCTGGCCGCGTCTACGTCTGTCTCCTTCACGGACTACGTCCCGATAAATGCTCAGCCGAGACTCCAATCCGCCAACGAGGACGTTCCCAAGGCATCGCAAATGGGTTGCAGCCCGAAGCTATATGACAGCACCGTAGCTGAATGCGAGTTTGGCAATAAGTCATCGCCTCGGACGTTCGTGCTTTTCGGAGATTCGCATGCAGCACAGTGGTTCCCTGCTGTCGAGCAACTCGCAGAGGCCGGTGATGTTCGGCTAGTGGTGATGATCAAATCCGGCTGCGCATCAATCGACACTCCCCGATTCGATCTCGGTGACATCGACCGATTCTGCGAGGACTGGAAGCGGAAAGCCGTCGAGCGGTTAAACGTAATCGCGCCAGATGTCATCTTCATGTCAAACCTGCATATTCAAACTGGTCAATACGGGGACCGGGTCACGGTCGATCAATGGAACGACGCAACGGCGCGAACGGTCGACCGATTGCCCAATCGGTCCCGCGTGGTAGTCATCGCCGACACGCCCTGGTTCGATGAGTCGCCGATCCAGTGCGCAGCAGACCACCTTGACTCATTGAACCCGTGTGCCGTAAAGCGGAATTCCGTGATGGACCCGGATTGGGTGTCGAAGCAGCGCGAGCACACGCAGGAAGTCGGTGCCACCTTCATCGACATGACGGACGACTACTGCAGTGCAGAGTTCTGCAATCTGATAAGCGGAAATATCGTGATCTACCGCGACACCCATCACCTGACTGCGACGTTAGTATCAGCCCTCTCGCCTACATTCCGCGAGCGGCTGTTGCAAGCGGGCGTGACTATTTAGCACTGAAGGCGGCGAACCGTCCGGTCGAGCGGCTGGCCGGTTCGCCGCCTCCTCTCATGCAACTCGGGTGATCGGCGTCAGAGTGAATGCGGGCGAGTCCTTCGGGGCATAGTGAGCAATTGTCGGCGTATCCAGGCGAGAGGCCCTGGGTAGGTCTCGTGTCATTGTGTGAGGTTGCGCGGTGGCTCGGTGGTGCAGTTGCCTGCGGCGAGCTGTGCCCCGTACAGGGTCGGCACGAGAGCTTATGTTTCTTGCATCACAAAACATAGACCGACGTGTCATGTGCCATAAAGATTGGCTGCGGCGTCGCCCTCCCCCGCATTCGAGCGGCGTCTGACCCCGCCAGCCCTACCCCCAGCGGCTGGCGGGGTCTTCGAGCCCTCGGTGGTCTGACCGACTCGACTCGGGACCTCTGATGGGGAACCCGTCGTCCGGCGTCGCGGATGACCGGGTTTCCCCGGTCACGGCCGGGAGGAACAGTGAGCAATTCTGGGCGGAGGGCCACTTCCACGCAGGGCATCTACTACGCGCCGGTAACCGGATCGTCGTCATACGATGTCACGAACTTGTCCAGCACCTCTCAGCCCATACACGCACTCCTTCGGGGATTGCGGACCCAGCCGCAAAAGCGAGGCGCACTATGAACCTGATCCGCGAAGCGGCGCCTTGGATTGCAGCTGTGGCCATCATCGGCTTTGGTGTTCTCGTCGGGATCTATGCAAGCAGCGGCTAACTGCGTAGGGGTGGGGTACACCCGAGCCGGTCGAGAGCGAGACCCGGCCCCATGAGCAATCTGGGCGTGTCAGACACAGGTGGATAGTGTCATTCACGTGAATTAGTGCTGGGCTCCCACGACCAGCGTGTGAGAACCACGCGGTCTATATTGCTTCCATCCCCCCACTTTCATCGGGGGCTGAATCTGAGGGGAACTCAGTGGCAACCATCTCGCGGTCTAGTTCGTCGCGCCGGAAACCGGGCAAGCCGAAGGAAACGCCGAAGGCAACGCAGCGGCTCGACATTCAAGGCCTGCGCATGGTCGCGGTCATGCTCGTCGTGTTCTCGCACCTGTTCCACTTCCCGCGGGGCGGATTCATCGGCGTCGATGTCTTCTTCGTGATCTCCGGGTTCCTGATTACCGGGTCACTGCTGCACACGTTCGAGCAGACCGGGCGCATCTCGTTCTCCAGTTTCTACCGGCGGCGCATCCGGCGCATCGTCCCGGCAGCCACCCTTGTCCTCGTCGCGACTGTCATCGCTGCCTACCTCATTTACACGGGTAGCCGGTTCAAATCCACTGTCCTCGATGCGGTCGCCGCGTTCTTCTTCGTGTCGAACTGGCAATTCGGAATCGAAGGCACCGACTACTTCAACTCCTCCGGACCCGTGTCCCCACTGCAGCACTACTGGTCCCTATCCGTGGAGGAGCAGTTCTACTTCGTCTGGCCCGCGGTCATCCTGGCTATCGGAATACTTGTCATGCGACGGTCGGGATCAGCAAAGGCGCGGCTCGCACTGTCCGCCGCCGTCATGGGAATCGCTGTCGTCGTATCGTTCGGGTATTCGGTACTGAACACCGCGAGCAGCCCGACTTGGGCGTACTTCTCCACCCTCACACGCGTCTGGGAGCTGGGCGTCGGTGCGCTCCTCGCGATCTCGATCAGCTACTTTGAGCGCATCCCCGACAAGGCCCGTCCATTCATTGCGTGGACCGGACTCATCGCGATCGCGGTCGGCGCATTCGCCATCACCGAAACCGGCGGCGGCTTCCCCGCCCCGTGGGCCGCCGTCCCCGTGCTCGGCGCTGCGATGGTTATCGCCGCGGGCGTCGCCGGTGAGCAGAAGTACCTACAGGTACTGACGAACCGTGCGAGCAACTACGTCGGTGACATCTCGTACTCGCTGTACCTGTGGCACTGGCCGATCATCATCCTGCTCGGTGCGGTCATCGAACCGGAAGGCTGGCTGTACTACGGCGGTGCACTGTTCCTGATGTTCGGCATCTCAGCAGTGTCCTACCAGTACTTCGAGAACAAGATCCGGGCGTCCAACTGGCTCAGCACCGACACTGAGAAACGTGAGCGAAAGCTACTCGACGTTTCCCGATGGCGGCTGAAGAACCTCCACTTGAGCAAGGCTGACCAGAACATCGGCACCATCTCTCTTGTGGTGCTCACAATCGGGCTCTGTCTGGTAGGAGTGGCGGTCACAACGCCCGCACCGGTGGTCTCATACGGCACGGCGTATTCGTCAAGTGCCGCAGCCGAGGTTGAACTCACGGGACGAGCGAAGGAGATCAGGGATGCACTCCGGACGTCCGAATGGCCCGCTGCCCTCACTCCCAGTCTGGACAACATCGCAGATGCAAAGCCGCCGGAAGACACCGACGGATGCGGAAACACCGGCCCGAACGTCTCCGAATGCGTGTACGGAAGCGGGGACAAGCTGGCCGTCGTGGTTGGCGATTCGATCTCGATCACCTGGCTGTCTGGCGTCCGCGAGGCTCTGGTGCCGCTCGGTTGGCAAGTACAGGGTCTGACGAAGGCTGGCTGCCCCGCCGCGTTCGTCGACGTGAAGAAGAGCGGCGTCTTGAACACTGAATGCCAGGAGCACCATGACTGGGTCGGCAAGCGACTCGCAGAGTTGAAGCCCGACCTGGTGATCACGTCGGGAACCGAGGGGCAGATGAACTACCTGGCGGCCGGGCCGACCGGCACTGCGGCCGGAGACGCATGGAAGGCGGGTAGCGCCGACGCGTACCGAACGTACGGCGCTACCGGGGCGAAGGTCATTGTCTTGGCGCCCATACCGTCCGGCAAAGACCCGCAGGAGTGCGTGACCCGAACCAGTGGGCCGCAGAGCTGCGTAAGCACCGTGGCCGAGCTGTGGCATGTCGCGTCGAAGGCCGAGTCTGACGCCGCGAAGGAGGCCGGCGCGATGTACGTCGACACCCGGGAATGGTTCTGCACCGCCGACGACGCATGCCCCGCATTCGTGGGGTCAACGGTGATGCGTCGCGACGCGGTGCATATCACCCCTGAATATTCGCGAGGCTTGGCGTCCGAACTCACACAAGCGCTGACTGGATAGCGTCGCACCAGACACAATCGCCCCACCTGAAATAAGGTGGGGCGATTGTCGTTCGGCTGCTACACCGCCGTCCCTGTCGCGTCCTTCCAGTTCGTTCCGTCCGACCAAGGTCGGCTTAGTCAGTGTCGTGTCGTAAACCATGCCGCCGGCTCCAACGGTGGGGGGCGGACGGTATGGACCCGGTCGCCACCGCCAGCGTCTTGAACCCACCATCCTTCGTGATCTCCCAGACAACGGTGTCTGACGGACTCGACTCCTTCAGCACCGGTGAGTCCCGACCTGTGGCGACGGACAACGCGAAAATTGCGCGGGCGCTCCCCGCATTCAAGAAGACGGTGACCTGAGCGTTCGTGGTCGCACTGGCTCCCAGGACGGTGAAATTCTTCGGGTTGATCGCGGACTGGACTCCGATTGTGCCGCTGGTGGTCTTCGCTCGATACATACACACCAGAGTGTGTGGTGGGACTGGTAGTTACGGCACCAACGCGAACCCAGCGCCGTAGCTACCTTTTTCATTGATATCCGCGAGAATCGGGGTGATTGCCCCATAGAACGTCGTCGGCTGGGTTCCGAAGTCCATGCCGATGTTGAGACCGACGAGCTTCTGCCCCACCACGATCGGTCCACCTGAATCGCCTTGCCACATCACCGCCCAGTTCTGGAGGTGAATACCGTCCACCTTGCCGATGATCCCGCAATTCTTGCCGGTGGTTGCCCCGTGGTTGCACCCCATGTCTGACAACGAGGCATCACCGACACTCGAAACGACGACGTCAGTGGTGTCGCTGTACTTGCTCGGCACAACAACATCCGGGTTCAGCCGGATCACCGCATAATCGAGCGCCGTGAACGTACCGTCCGTGTTGCGCGAGTACACGTCGGTCTCCCACCCGATCGGCCCGTTGGCAGCGTCACCAACCTTGTAGACGGCTTTGCCCGCGCCCTGGTGGCAGTGACCGACAGTCAGCGCAACCAAGCGGCCCGCGTTGTCGGTGCCGACCGCGCCGATCGTGCAGTACCCCTCGGCATCCGGGTACGGGGTGTAGGCGGTACCCGGCCCAACATGGATGGTCGGTCCCGCCTGCGCCGCCGGGGCGACACCGAGCATCACTGCGAGCGCGGCAATAATCGCGACCAAGATGATCTTCACACTTTTCTCCCGCTCCTCTTTGGGAAGCATTCTCCTATCCCGCCTGCTACGGCGCGCGCTGCACGACGAAAGCTCACACTGAGCAGATTTCGATCTCGCGGACCCTCAGTGGCCGAGGCCATCGCCGGCGGCCGGATGCGCTGACCGGAATCGTCAGGTCGCCATCGCGATCGGCGACAGCGTGCTGGGGATGAAGGCGCACCTATCTGGCCCGATGATCACCAACAGTGCGTGGCGACCGACATCGACATCATGACCAAGGCCTCGGTGAGTCAGCGGGTTGTTTCTTTCTCACCGGCCCTGAGCTTGAAGCACTCCCCGCGACCGCCGACCAGGTACTCACCAACGCTGACACCATCACCCGTTGCCCGGGCGCCCATCATCAGGATTCTGACCTTAGCGTGGTGGTCACCGATCCACCCGCATGCGGATTGACGACATCGATCGGTGACCGATCATCGATCCCTCGACGCCCCGATACAGTCATGATGATGGAAGAATCAATTCCATGGGGATGAAAGAATCAATTCGCGCCCATCAAGTGGGCCAGGTCGGGAATTCCGGTGGACTCTGACAGTCACGCTGCCGTCTCCGGTGGCGACCGGACCGACGATCTCCTCACCAGGGCGGTGACTGAGGCACTCGCGGCGGGCATGTCATGGGCGCAGATCGCCGCGCAGCTCGGTGTCCCACCCCCAGTCGCCCGCGACCACGCCGCGGCGACGGATCATGACTGGCAGGAAGCGATAGTCGCCCACGAGAATGCCCGAGCAGCACGGCTCAAAGACCAGAGTGTGCCTCAGCAATCCGAAACACCCTGACAACCCGAGAGCCTGCTAACGCCACGCGCTCGCTAGCCGATCCGCACGACGAACAGGTGGAACGTCGTTGTCCGCAGTCCGCGGTCGTCGCGACGCGGCCGCCAGAGCCCTATTGAGAGTGCCCGGCCACCGCCCCACGACACCGTGAACCAGGGTCGTCAGGACGTCCCTTTGTAGCGCTCTGCCCCGTTTGGGCGTGCAGGGACCAGCCGCGTCAGAGCTCAGCGAGAGACACCAATCCGTCCTGCAGCGCCCGGACCAACAAGCCGGACTTGTCCGCAACGGGACGCCCGGCGGCAGCGTACTTCGCTCGGATCCGGATCAGGTGGGTGTTGATCGTGCCCAGACTGATTCCGAGGTCGGATGCGGCAACGGTCTTCGATTCACTGCGCAGCCACAGGCGCAGGATCTCCAGCTCGCGCGGTGTCAGCGTGGGCCGCCGTTCTGGTTCCCCGACTGGGTCGGGCGTGGGGGCAGGAACAGAAGTCATACCGATCTCACCTTCTCGAGCCGCAGCGCTTGCCGCGGAACGCACACTGTGTGATTCGGTGCGGCACGCCACCCGGATGGGTCAAATACGCGGGCCCGCGACAACGGAGCAATTTCGGTTTTGTCGGCTGTTCGCCGCGGTGAACAAACCGTACCTGACGCCGGTTTTAATGACCTGCAGGTGATGTTCCTGGGGCGCGTCGCCGACGCGCCCTGGTGAAATTGGTTATCGTCGGAGGCCTGTAGAACCAAGGGGGACCGGCGACCATGAGATCTTCGACAGTCACTGACGTGTCGACGCTGCTGATGATCGACTCCGCGACTGCGCGGGACCGCGACGACGCCTTCGCCGTCACCCCGCGCCCCGACGGCCACGGATGGTCGGTCGAGGTTCACATCGCGGGCGTCGCCGACGTCGTCGGCCTGGGGTCGGTCGCCGACGAACAGGCGTTCCTACGGGCCGAGACCCGGTACCTGCGCGACCGCACCATCCCGATGCTCGGCGACACCGCCGAACAGGCCGCCACCCTGACCTCCGAATCCGTACGGACCAGCCTGCAAGTCACCGGCACCCTCACCCCCGCCGGTCAGCTGGTCGATGTCACCGTCGGGCGTGGACAGATTGCGTCGGGCCGGTGCAAGGCGGTTGATCACGCCCAGGTGCCCGGCGCCCTGACCGACCCGGAACATCCCCTCCATGTCCAGTTGGCTGCGGCGGATGCCGCCGCGCAAGTCCTGCTGGGCGCCCGCCGTGACGGTGGCGCGCTGGCGTTCTACGACCTCACCCGCGGCTGGGCCGCCAACGAGGACGGCGCCATCGTGCCGATCGCAGCAGAACTGCGGACCGTCGCCTACGTCATCGTCCAAGAGCTCATGATCGCCACCAACGAAGCCGTCGCCCTCTGGTGTGTGGAGCAGGGGTTACCGATCCTCTTCCGCAACCACCGACCCAACCCGGTCGCCGGCCCCGCCGACGAACTCATGACCGAGATCGCCGCCGCCGGCGGCGACCCGGACCTGTTCGCGAAACTCCGCGGACGGCTGCTGTCCACACTGCGGGCCGCGACCTACGACCCTACGGTGCATGGCCACTACGGCCTCCGGCTCAGCGCCTACACCCATGTCACCTCACCGCTGCGCCGGGTGGCCGACCTGATCAACCAGCGGATCATCCTCGCCCACCTCGACCACACCCCCACCCCCTACACCCCGGACCAGTTGGCCGCCCTCGGCGCCGACCTGAACCGGCGCACCCGCGCCGCCCGGGAGGCGAAGAAGAACCACTTCAAACACGCCGACCACCGCCTCGTCACCCAAGAGGCGGCACGTGACCTCACCGCGCTCGATGCCCGCACCTTCCACAAGGTCCTCAAAACCGCGGCCGCCGGGCCGCTTCGCGAGGAGATCGCCGCCGAACTCGCCCGCCGCGTCGACGCCGACCTGCTGACCACCCCGGACGTCGCGGTGCTGATCGACGCCGCCGACCCCACCTGGCTCCCGATCCAACTCCGCGTACTGGACACCCTCGCCGATTCCCATCCGGAGATGGGGCCGAGCGTGGTGTCGGTGTGGCGGCAGGCTCATCCCGATCAACCCCCCACCGATGTCGAGACTCGGCAGAGCGGCGCCGACCACCACCCACTGTTCGCCGCCCGCGCCACCCACCTCGGCATCCGCGGAGCCTGGACCATCGCGACGGCGAAGAAGCCCGCCGAACAAGCAGCCCTGTGGGCGGCACTGCGCGCGCAGTTGACCGGCACCGACCATCCCGACTCGGAACCGGAATGGCCTGCGGCACCGCAGAACCCGAAGGCACCTGGCCCGCCCGCGTCCGAGAACCCTGGTGCGGGCATCCCCTCGCCGCCGCACGATACGACCGGCCAGGCCGTCCTGAGCCTGGACGGGGCGAAGATATCCAAGGCCCTGTCCAACCCTACTGCCTGGCTGATGAGCCTGGCCCAGAACAATAATCAGGCCCCGCCCGAGTGGGAGATCCGCACCGACGGTCCCGCACACGCACCCCGATTCACCGCCACCGTGCACCTCGCCGGCCACACCGCCACCGCCGACGCGACCGCGAAGACGGCGGCAAAGACTGCATCGGCGGCCGCGCTCGTCGAGGCACTCTTCGCGCAGCACTGAGACTACGATGCCCGTCTTATCCGCTGCTTACTGCAGTGAACGCGCGTGCAGATTTTGGTGCACACAGTTGCGGCCGATGGCATTGACACCACTCGGACACACCTCGACATGCGGTGTCTCGACGTGGGAAGACCGACTGCGGCGGCTCGGCTTCGTTCCCGGTCGATGCACTCGGTGTGCACACTCGACAACCAGGTGCTGACGCGCGCCCACTCAGCGGTGGAAGTGCGCCTGCGAAGGGGACCACCTCTGCCGTACCCGTGCGTTGTTGGACTGCTCGGGCACGTCGAGCTGAGGAGACCGTCATGACCCCGACGACCACGGACTCGGTGCCCCCTTGGCCGAATGCACTCGCCTGCCGCGGCCGGTTCCGATGGGCGGGGCGTGACGCGCGGATCCGTGACCACCGCAGCTCCCTCGCGAAGCCGGAGACGGCGATCCCGCCGGATTCGGTCGGACTCGTCATTCCACCAGTGTGATCGGCACCCCGGGTGTGATGTACAGGTGGTGTCGAGCGCCGCCGTGGGTGAGGGACATGGCCACTCCCGTGGTGTGTCCCTCGGCGAACCGTGCGAGCAACTCGTGGGTGGCCTCGAATCTGGTGTGGCTGATGTCATAGGTGACGCCGTTGAATATCAGACTGGGCACCATGCCTCCTTTGCCGACGGTGGATCGTTGCCGAAAGTCTCGCTGACATCCCGCCCTCGGCGAGGACGGACACACCGTCGCGGCGCGATGGGCATCGGCTGCGGGCGGCGCTACCAGCGGTAGACGACGCTCGGGTTCGGCTCGTCGCTGCCCCGAATCGCGACCGGAGTCGCCGCCGTAATCAGGAGGCGAACCGTCGAGTTCTGACTGACGAAACCGACGAATCCGCCGTTGCCGTTGTCTTCGAAGATGCCCCGGATAGCGTCCTCGAGGCCGTGGGCGGCGGCCGCATCGGCGAGTGGATAACGGACCCCGTCGTAGATCGCTTCGTAACTCATGATCCTTCTCCCGCTGGTGTCGTGCTGCTCCCAGCGTAGGAGCGCCGGACCGCCGGTTGCAGCCGGTGCCGATGCGTTCTTCCGCAACCGAGCGATCCGACCGGATCGCTGAACCTCGCGAGCTCTGCCGCGATACTGCCGGGTTGACCCGCGCTCGCAAGAGGAGTCCCGGTCCGACGGCGCCACTGGAGTCTAGGAATGCCTCGGCAGCCCGAGCGCGGCGGCGTGCTCGCGCAGGTACTCACGCAGATACGGCATGGTGAAGTCAAGCAGGCCGTGGCCGACCGACGCGATCAGCTCGGCGTCGATCAGCCGCAACCGGTACTGGCTGGCGTAGGTGCCGTCCACACCAAGCCGGACCGCGATCTGGCCGATCCGGCTCGGGCGCTCGTCCTGCGACATCGCGACCAGGAAGCTCCAGTCGACATCGGAGATCCCGGCGAGGCTGGGCTCGAGGACCAACGATCCGATCCGGCGCCGTGCCGCGGCGACACCCGCGGTGACATCGTCGGTGGCGACCACTTTCGCGGTCCGGTTCTGCCGCCAAATGTGGTATCCGACAATCTGAATCAGAAAATGATAGCCGTTCGTGGCCTCCGCCGCGGTGCGGCAGTCGGCCTCGGCGATCGAGCGTCCGGTGCCCTCGATCGACTCTCGGATGGCCTGCGCCGCCTCGTCGAGGGCACCGCGCCCAGGGATGGCGGTCGGCGCGTCGGAGGAAGGTCAGGACGTCGTCGCCCAGGAGATCGCTGATCGAGGCGGGCAGACCGGCGGCGGCGAAGGCCAGTTCCCGCTCTTCGCGGAAGGCGTGCTGGACGATCGCCCCGAGGGAACGCAGGTCGTCGCCGAGTTTGCGGTGGATCTCGTCGACGGTGATCAACAGGCCGGTCTCGTGTGCGGCCAGGGCGGCGGTGAGTTCCTCGACCTGGTGACGCAGGCTCATCGCCGGCGTCGGCGAGTCGGTGGTGGTCCAGTTCACGCCCCCGATCCCGGCGGCGGTGATCCCGGACAGTCGCCGCTTCGTTCCCCCGGGCTCGCCGTGCTCGCGCAGCAGCCGGGGTAGGTGTTCGCCGGTGAGCCGGTCGAGCAACCCGGGTGTGGCGGTCTCGGAGACGACGAGCCAGCCACGGCTGCGGGCCTGGGCCTCCGCCTCGTTGAGCATGACCGTCTTCCCGACCCCACGGGCCCCGGTGTAGATCGTCGCGCGACCGGGAGCACCGGGACCGTCGTCGAGAGCGACCGAAGTCCTCGACGAGATCGGCGCGACCCAGCAGAGACGGCGGCGGCGTCCCCGAACGACAGGGTGAACGGATTCCCCACAAAGGGCGAGCTACCAGCCCCTTTAGTTTCCTTTAGCGTTCTTGGCTTCTTAGGGTTGGGTAGCGTTCCCGAACTCATTTCCGGCCCACCCGTGGGCACGGTGAACTCCGCGTCCTCGACCATCCGGTCCAGTTCCCCTGCACTTTCGCGCGCAGCAACTCGAACACGGCGCGCCATCCCCGCCGAGGGCGAGCAGCCAGTCGGCGACGGCATCCGAGCCTACGACGCCGAAGAACGAACTGTCATCAAGCCTGGATGGTCAGGTCGGGACACTCCCAATGCGCCACTGAGTTTCGCGCCCCAGCGACTACGACAACGTCCTCATTACCGCCGAGGCGGCCGAGGACATGTCAGTGAGCGTCGCGGAAGGCTTGCTCGATCTCCGCAGGGATGCGGCCGCGGGAGGCAAGCTCGTAGCCCTGCTCGATCGCCCAGGCGCGGATCTTCTTCTTCTCACTCGGCCGCCGCTTCGCCGTCCCGGGGTTGACCGACCGGCCGGAGCGGTGTTTGCGGCCGCCGACGCGAGTGGAGTGGTCGATGTAGTACTCGAGCGTCTCGCGGAACTCCTTGGCGTGCTCGTCCCTCAAATCGATCTGGTACTCGACGCCATCGAGTGCATAGCTGATGCTCTCGCCATCCTCACCGAATTCGGTCCCGTCGATGTCGTCGACCAGTTCCACCACTACCTTGCGTGCCACAGGTTCCACTCCTCGATGTCTCGGTACAGACAGATGAGAGTACTGGTTACACCCCGCAGCCACCGCACGCTCCGCGGCGACTCCGGGCTCCCAAGAAACTTGACCTAGCCGGCACGTCTTGGCCGCGGGCTGGTGCTCGGCCGCGTTGACCCAACCGAAGGGGCGGGGCCGCTACTGCGCCCAAATTGCATCACTGTGACGAATGTGACGAGAGTGTCCTACTTGCGTTGGGACCGTCTGGTGAAAAGTCGGTGAGCGCCAGGGGAGGACGTTCCTCAAAGGATTCCTGGCGGTCGCTCACAGCAGGGTCTGCACACGGGCTGGTCGTCGACATGCGCTCGTGCAATCTAGCTAGCGTAGATAGCAGAGTGCATCGTCCGGTATCAGATCACACTGATCACCTCGATAATCGTTTTCGTTGCGGCGGGGGCGGGCGCCCGGACCGGCCCACTGGGGGGCGTTGCCAACCAGGACGTTAGGGAACCTCTTTCCGGTTGGACGTTAGGGAACCTCTTTCCGGTTGTCAGCGCAGCATGTCGACATGTACCCATTCGGAGATCAATTCATGCTGCGCCCGGTGTGCTGACTGGGATAACAACAGATTTCCCGCCTCGACCCGCGGAACGACGTATCCCCCGTGGTTCGGTCCGTCCGGTGATCAGATCCAGTCGATGTGGACGGAGTCGATGTGGTCGAAGTGGAACCCGAACTGGTCGCTGTATTTGTCGAAGCCCTTGTTCTCCGGGTAGTCGAGGGTGGCGTGCCGCTCCAGCAACGCCACGACCCGGGCGTGATCGTCATTGGCCAACGCGGCCGCGAGCTCCCGGGACTCATCGCTGCTGAAGGGGGTGTCCGAGTTTGCGAAATCCAGAGTGCGGACCCGGTAGTCGTAGCCCTCGTCCGCACCGTTACGCACCATCACACCGCCCCGGACCCGGATGACTGCCCGTTTCGGGGTTCCGTCCGGCCGCAGCACCCCGGCTCGTTTCATGATGTCCTGCGCCTTCACGGTTTTCAGTTTCTTGCTGGCGTCGGCCCGCAACTCGTTCGTCTCCCCCGACCGGTACCGGGACACCGCGGAGCGGGACCGCCCGATCATCGCGGCCACCGCATCGACGCCACCGAGGCGTTCGATCGCCGCACGGCG
>NZ_JBHUSF010000137.1:0-22141 GCF_042673295.1 Rhodococcus sp. NPDC057014 | reverse complement strand
CGGTCCAACAAACCATCGAACGATTCCAACCACTCCGTGGTCTCATCCGGATCGATATCCGGCAGATACGACGCAACACCCTCACGGATGACGCGGGAGCCCACGCGGGGGCGGTCGGCGGAGGTGGTGGTCTGTTCGAGCAAGGGATACTCCATCGTTGCGGGCGCGGGGTCGGGCGCCTGGGTGTCCGCCCGGGGTGAGGGCGGTGTGAATGACTCGTTTTTCGCAAGCTAGCGCTTCGCGAGCGGCCATCCCGTGATCCGCTTGGGGCGCGGGGGCGCGTACGTGCGCACCTTCGAGGTCGAGAGTCCCAACCCTACAAGAGATTCCGCCAATTTCACAGCGGCACTGACTCCGTCGACCACCGGCACGCCGGTGCGTTCGCGGATTCGGTCGTCGAGTCCGGCCATTCCGCCGCAGCCGAGGCAGATCACCTCGGCCTTGTCTTCACGCACGGCCGCTTCGGCCTCGTCGACGATCGCCTCGATCGTGCGTTCGGGGTCGGTTTCCAGTGCGAGGACGGGCAGACCGCTGGCGCGCACGCTCGCGCACTTGGCGTCGAGACCCGCGAGCCGGAGCCGGTCTTCGATGAGCGGCACGGTGCGGTCGAGGGTGGTGACCACGGAGTACTTGTGCCCCAGCATCATCGCGATGCTCGCGGAGGCCTCGGTGATGTCGACGACGGGGACGTCGAGCAGTTCCTGCAGACCCTCCCGGCCGTGTTCGCCGTATCCGGCCTGGATCACCGCGTCGTAGGGTTCGCGGTACGACCGCACCCGGTCCATCACCGCGATCGCGGCGAGGTAGCTCTCGAAGTTCCCTTCGACGGATTCGGCACCGATCTCCGGTGTGAGCCCGACGATCTCGGTTCCGGGTGCTGCCGCGGCCTCTGCCTGCTTGGCGATGGCGTCGGTGATGGATGTGGTGGTGTTGACGTTGACGACGAGAATGCGCATCGAGATCTCCTGTCAGTGGTCGCCGTGGCCGCTGTCCACGGCGATCGACTCGCCGGACACGTCCACGTACTGCCGGGTGCGGTCGCCGACGACGGCGTAGATGGCCGCCGCGAGACCTGCTCCGATGAACCACGAGAAGGGGGCGACGAGATGGAAGGCGGGGACGATCGCGAACAGGGTGCCGACCACGGCGGCGGGTACGAGGGCGTACACCGCTCGCAGATTGAATCCCTTGCGGTAGTAGTAGGTTCCGGTGGGGCTGTCCGAGTAGAGGGCGGGGACGTCGACCTTGGTGCGGCGGATGAACCAGTAGTCGACGAAGATGATGCCGAACAGGG
This sequence comes from Rhodococcus sp. NPDC057014, assembly GCF_042673295.1. Classification (NCBI taxonomy): domain Bacteria; kingdom Bacillati; phylum Actinomycetota; class Actinomycetes; order Mycobacteriales; family Nocardiaceae; genus Rhodococcus; species Rhodococcus sp. NPDC057014. The sequence goes on along the minus strand of NZ_JBHUSF010000137.1, from coordinate 20,847 downwards.
GTCCGAGGACGGCGCCGAGGCCACCGAGGAAGTAGTTGATCACCACCGGGCTGTCGTAGAGGTTCCAGGGCAGCAGGACCACGCCGATGCAGGCGCTGATGATGCCTGCCTTGCGGAGCTGATCTTCTCGGGGGCGAGGTTCGACAGGACGTACGAGGGTGCGACGAAGTTCGCCATGACGTTGACGGCCATCGTGACGATGACGAGGGCGAGGCAGGCCAGCGACAGGAACAGGGTGTTCGGGATCGCGGCGACGATGTCGGTGGGGCTGTCGATGATCGTCCCGTCGATCTGGAACTGGGCGCCGCACAGGATGAACGCGATGACGGCGAACGCGAGGACGTTGACGAACAGGCCCCAGAAGTTGCCGCGCACGACGGCGGTCTTCGACGGGGAGCGCCGGGAGAAGTCGCAGAAGTTGAGAATCAGGGTGCCGTAGATCGACATCCACAGGGCCGCGCCCGCGAAGACCTGCCGCCACATCTCCCCGCCGGACGCGGGCTTGTCGGACGCCCAGGCGACGGAGAAGTCGGTGCGGAACAGCATCCACAGTGCCAGCGAGCCGACGGTGACCAGGATCAGCGGGCCGGCCAGGCTCTCGAACTTGCGCACGGCCTCCATCCCGTAGACGAGGACGACGATCTGGATCGCCCAGATCCCGATGAAGCAGATCCATCCGAGGCTGGACAGTCCGAGGATCGAGTTCTGGTCGAAGCGGCCGAGGGACGGCGTCACGGCGACGAGGAAGATCCGGAAGACGATCGACGCGAGGTAGGTCTGGATTCCGAACCAGACGATCGCGATGATCGCGCGGACGACCGCGGGGATCTGGGCGCCGCGGATGCCGAAGCTGATCCGGCTCATCACGGGAAACGGCACGCCCGTCTTCTGCCCCATGAATCCGGCGTAGGTCATGGCGACGCAGACGATGACCGCGCCGATCATGAGCGACAGGATCATGTGGCCGCCGCCGAGTCCGAGCGCGAACAGGCCGATGGCGAACGAGTAGTTGGCGATGTTGTGGACGTCGTTGGTCCACAGCGTGAAAATGCTGTAGGAACCCCAGCGACGGCCTGCGGCCTTCGTCGGTGCCAGGTCCGCGTTGTAGAGTTTCGGACTCGTCGTGTGACGGCCGGCGGCGGCAGTGTGGTCGACGGTGGTGGTGTGCCGCGAGACTGTGTCGTCTATGAGCATGTGCCTGTCCTTGCGTGGCGGCGAACTAACTTCCGTATCACGGAAAGCTTGTTCCATTGGTCCCTCCAAGTGTGAGCCAGGCAACAGTGGACGGTCAATGATTTCCGCAGGATATATCTTGGTGGCGCACCGCCCCGAACACGACAAACCCGCTGCCGCACTGGATATTTCGTTCCAGCGCGACAGCGGGCAGGGGCGCGGCGGGTCAGGCCAGTCCGCGGCTGAGCAGCCGTCCACGGGGCGCCTCGTCGAGGTCGATCCGTTTTCCGGCCAGCCAGGTGCTGCGCACGACGCCGGCGAGAGCACGCCGGTCGTACGCGGAGACGGGATTCTTGTGCTGCAGGGCAGCCACGTCGACGACGAAGGCCTCCTCCGGCGCGAACACCGCGAAATCCGCCGCGTACCCGAGCGCGATGTGCCCTTTCGTGTTCAGCCCGACCTGCTCGGCGGGGTTCTCCGCCATCCACCGGACCACGTCGTTCAGGGTGTGCCCGCGACGCTTGGCCTCCGACCACACCGCGGACAGCGACACCTGCAGCGAGGCGATGCCGCCCCACGCGACCCCGAAGTCGCCGATGTCGAATCGCTTGAGATCCACCGTGCACGGGGAGTGGTCGGTGACGACGCAGTCGATCACACCGTCGGCGAGGCCCTGCCACAGCAGTTCCCGGTTCCCGGCTTCACGGATCGGCGGGCAGCACTTGAATTGCGTTGCTCCCGAGGGAATTTCCTCGGAGACGAACGACAGGTAGTGCGGGCACGTCTCCACCGTGAGCTTCACGCCGTCCTTGCGTGCCGACGCGATCATCGGCAGCGCGTCCGAGCTCGACAGGTGCAGGATGTGCACACGGCACCCGGTCCACCGGGCCAGCTCGATGACCTCAGCGATGGCGAGATTCTCGGCGCCCCGCGGCCGTGAGTCGAGGAAGTCGGCATAGTTCTCGCCGCCCGGTGACGTCGCGCGGTCGATCGCGTGTGCGTCCTCCGCGTGCACGATCATCATCGCGCCGAAACTGGCGATCTCCTTCAGCGCCAGTTCGAGCTCCGCCGGATCCAACGGCGGGAACTCGTCGACGCCGGAGTGCAGCAGGAAGCATTTGAACCCGAACACCCCCGCGTCGTGCAGGGCACGCAGGTCCGGGACGTTGCCCGGCACGGCGCCGCCCCAGAACCCGACGTCGACGTACGCCTGATCGGACGCGACCCGGCGTTTGACGTCCAGGGCGGCGGCGTCGACGGTCGGCGGGATGCTGTTGAGCGGCATGTCGACGATCGTGGTCACCCCGCCGGCGGCCGCGGCGCGGGTCGCGCTCGCGAAACCCTCCCATTCGGTGCGGCCCGGCTCGTTGACGTGCACGTGGGTGTCGACGAGACCGGGTATCAGCACCTCGTCGTCGCCCAGTTCGACGACGACCTCGGCGTCGAGCCGGGCCCCGTACGGTTCGATGACGACGATCCGGCCGTCACGCACGCCCACACTGCGCGCGACCTCCCCCGCCGCGGTGATCACCCGCGGGGCACGGAACAGCAGATCGAGCGGATCAGACATCGTCGTCACGCCCTGCGCCGGCGACTCCGCGCACCGCTGCCGCCACGGCCGGGGCGACGGCCGCGTCGAACACGCTCGGCACGATGTAGGTGGGGTTGAGCTCCGACGGGGACACCGAATCGGAGATCGCCCGGGCGGCGGCGATGAGCATGTCGTCGGTGATCTCGACGGCGTGGGCGTCGAGCAGACCCCGGAACACGCCCGGGAACGCGAGCACGTTGTTGATCTGGTTCGGGAAGTCGGACCGGCCGGTCGCGACGACGGCGGCATGTTTGCCCGCCGCGACAGGATCGACCTCGGGCACCGGGTTGGCGAGCGCGAAGACGACCGACCGCTCCGCCATCGTCTCGATGTCGCTGCCCGTCAGGATGTCCGGTGCCGACACACCGATGAACACGTCGGCACCGGCGAGGGCGTCCTGCAGCGACCCGGACCGGGCCTCGGGATTGGTGTTGTTCGCGATCCAGGAGCGGAACGAGTCGGACGTGTCGTCGGGCGAGAGGATTCCGTTCCGACCGCACGCCACGATGTTCGTCGCCCCCTGCGCGACCAGTAGGCGGATGATCGCGTGCCCGGCGGCGCCGACACCGGAGACCACGATCTTCACCGTGTCGAGGCTCTTCTCCACCACCCGCAGTGCATTGGTGAGTGCGGCGAGGACCACGATGGCCGTGCCGTGCTGGTCGTCGTGGAACACCGGGATGTCCAGCATGTCGCGGAGCCGGGCCTCGATCTCGAAGCAGCGCGGGGCGGAGATGTCCTCCAGGTTGATTCCGCCGTACACCGGGGCGAGGGCCCGGACGATCTCGACGATCGCGTCCGTGTCCTGGGTGTCCAGGCACACCGGCCACGCGTCGACGTCCGCGAACTGCTTGAACAGGGCCGCCTTGCCCTCCATCACCGGAATCGACGCGGCGGCACCGATGTTGCCCAGCCCCAGCACCGCCGAACCGTCGGAGACCACCGCCACGGTGTTGCGCTTGATCGTCAGCCGTCGTACGTCCTCGGGGTTCTCGGCGATCGCGGTGCAGACCCGGGCGACACCGGGGGTGTACGCGCGGGACAGGTCGTCGCGGTGCTTGAGCGGAACCTTCGGCACCACTTCGAGTTTCCCGCCGAGGTGGAGCAGGAACGTGCGGTCGCTGACCTTGCCCACCACGACGCCGGGCACGTCCGCGATCGCGGACGCGATCTGCTCGGCATGCTCGACGTCGGACGCGTCGCAGGTCACGTCGATGACCATGTGGTCGGGGTGGCTCTCGACCACGTCCAGCGCGGTCATGGCGCCCTTCACGGAGGCCACCGCCCCCGCGAGGGTCGACGTGGTGCCCGCGCCGACCGGGGCCGTGACGCGAACGGTGATGGAGTAGCCGGGACTGGGGTTGGGCATGGGTGTTTCCTCGGGTTCGTCGAAGGAGTAGGGGTGCGCTCGGTCAGCGGGGCGCCTGGTCGGCGACGAGCGCCTGATGCGTCTGCGGAAGCGCGTCCCACCAGGTGCGCCGTGTCTCCGCCAGCGCCGTCTCGTCGAGATCGCCGAACAGCCGCAGCCGGGACAGGCCACCGTCGGGGTAGACGTCGAGTCGCAGGTGGGTGGCCGCGGCGGCGGCGTCCAGAACGAACCGGTGCCGGGTGTCGGGTTGCACGGCGGTGCGCGGCAGCAGTTCCGTCCACGCACCCTCGTCCGAGATGTCGGCGGTGCGCGCGTCGGCGGTGCTCAGCCGCACCCAGCCCGGCGCGTTCCCGACGTAGTAGCTGGTGTCGATCTCGACGTGCCGGGGGCGACCGGCCGCGGCGAGCGAGAACACGGCGAAGTCGTTGCCGCCCCCGCGGCGCCGGGAGTTCTCCCAGCCCTCCCCCATGTTCCGGGCCCGGCCGGGAAGGATGATGTTCGCCGGCGACGCGTAGAACGCGTCCGAGCAGCCGACGAGGCGGCCACCGTTCTCCGCAGCCAGCAGGTCCACGGTCCCGTCCAGGAACCGGGGGTCGGGCACGACCTCACCGTGTACGCGCAGACGCGCGACGCCGCCGTCGGGGTAGATCGACAGCCGTACGTGCGTCCAGCGGTGCCGGTCGGCGACGGCGTACGTGTTCTCCTTGTGTCCCTCGGCCGGGGACTTCTCGACGATGGTCTGCCAGTCCGCCTTCATGACCTCCTCGATGGACGGATAACCCTCGATCGACGCCGCCTCGACCGAGACGAAGGGCGGGTAGTTGCCCTTGAAGTGCGCGGTGTCCACGACGACGCCGTGGATGATGCCGGCGGAACCGAGGCGGACGATCGCGTAGTCGTGGCCGTCGTCGCGGCGGCGGCGGGTCTCCCAGCCGTCGTAGACCTTGCCCTTGTGCCCGAAGTCCGCGGGGTCGAAGAACGGGGCCTCCGCCTTGATGAGGTTCTCCCGCTGGGCGAACAGTTCGTCGTTGGCGGCGGAGACGCTCCCGCCGAGAGCTCGGGAGGCGAGGTCGGGCAGGGCGGTGAAATCGGAAGTCATGATTCTCCTCGTGTGCTGAGTGTTGCGAATTCGTCGGACGATGCGGCGGAAGTCCGGTGTCCCCTAGTCCAGCAGCATGAGGGCCGTGGGGGCGTGCTCCCGGCTCTCCGCCAGATCCTCGAATTCCGCGACGTTGTCGAGTTCGGTACCCATCGCGATGTTGGTGACGCGCTCGAGGAAGACCTCGACCACCACCGGGACCTTGTGCTCGCGGGCGAGTTCACGTGCCTTCCCGAGGGCGCCGGCGATCTCGCCGGGCTCGGTGACCCGCAACGCCTTGCAGCCCAGCCCCTCGGCGACCTTGACGTGGTCGACGCCGTACCCCTTCGGCACCGCGGGCAGCGTCTCGTGCTCGCTCCGCTCCTGGGTGTTGATGTTGTCGAAGCCCAGTTGCACGCAGAAGTCCATGTCGAACGCGCGCTGAGCCTGACGGATCAGCCCCAGGTAGGAGTTGTTCACCACCACGTGGATGTACGGCAGGTTGAACTGCGCGCCCACCGCCAGTTCCTCGATCATGAACTGGAAGTCGTAGTCGCCCGACAGCGCCACCACCGACGTCTCCGGCTCGGCCGCGACCGTTCCCAGTGCCGCCGGGATGGTCCAGCCGAGCGGGCCCGCCTGCCCGCAGTTGATCCAGTTGCGGGCCTTGTACACGTGCAGGAACTGGCCGCCGGCGATCTGCGAGAGACCGATCGTGCTGACGTACCTCGTGTCGCGGCCGAAGACGCGGTTCATCTCCTCGTACACCCGCTGCGGTTTGACGGGAACGTCGTCGAAGTGGGTCTTGCGCTGCATGGTCCGCTTCCGGGTGGCGCAGTCCTCCACCCAGGTGCTGCGGTCCGCCAGGGTCCCGGCGGCCTTGCGCTCCTTCGCGACGGCGACGAACAGTTCCAGCGCCGCCTTGGCGTCGGAGACGATGCCGTAGTCGGGTGCGAACACGCGACCGATCTGGGTGGGCTCGATGTCGACGTGAACGAACTTGCGGCCCTTGCGGTAGGTGTCGAGGCCGCCCGTGTGCCGGTTGGCCCAGCGGTTGCCGATGCCGAGGACGAAGTCCGACGCCAGCATGGTGGCGTTGCCGTACCGGTGCGCGGTCTGCAGACCGACCATGCCGGCGGCGAGACGGTGATCGTCCGGGATCGTGCCCCAGCCCATCAGCGTCGGCACCACCGGAACGTCCAGCAGTTCGGCCAGTTCCACGAGCAGGTCCGCGGCGTCGGCGTTGATGATGCCGCCGCCCGCGACGATCAGCGGGCGGTCGGCGGCGGCCAGCATGTCGAGTGCCTTCTCCGCCTGCGCACGGGACGCGGCCGGCTTGTACACGGGCAGCGGCTGATACGTGTCGGGATCGAAGTCGATCTCCGCCAACTGCACGTCGATCGGCAGGTCGATGAGCACCGGTCCCGGCCGGCCGGACCGCATCAGGTGGAATGCCTGCGCGAACGCTCCCGGAACCTGGGCCGGCTCGAGCACCGTCATCGCCATCTTCGTGACCGGGCCTGCGATCGACGCGATGTCGACGGCCTGGAAGTCTTCCTTGTGCAGGCGCGCGACCGGGGCCTGCCCGGTGATCGCGAGGATCGGGATCGAGTCCGCCATCGCCGAGTACAGGCCGGTGATCATGTCGGTGCCTGCGGGACCGGAGGTGCCGATGCAGACCCCGATGTTCCCGGCCTTGGCGCGGGTGAATCCCTCCGCCATGTGCGAGGCAGCCTCGACGTGGCGGGCGAGGACGTGCTTGATCCCGCCGTGATCACGCATAGCCGAGTAGAACGGGTTGATCGCCGCACCGGGGAGGCCGAACGCCTGGGTGGCGCCTTCGAGTTCCAGAATCTTGACCGCTGCGTCAGCGGCGCGCATACGAGGCATATCACTTCTCCATCGAGGATTACGAGTTGAAACGGGTCACTGGGAGGGGCGGCCGGACAGTCGCTCCACTCCACGCAGCAGTCCCGAATGGTCCAGGCCGCCATCACCGTTCGCGCGGGCGGAGGCCATCAGCTGGGCGACGACCGCGCCGAGCGGTGTCACGACACCGGCCTCACGGGCGGCGCTGGTCACGATGCCGAGGTCCTTGTGGTGCAGGTCGATGCGGAACCCGGGCTCGAACGAGCGGTCCAGCATCTTCTGCGCCTTCTGGTTCAGGACGGCCGATCCGGCCAGTCCGCCGCCGAGTACCTCCACGGCGGCCGCGGTGTCGACACCGTAGGCCTCGAGGAAGACGACCGCCTCGGCGAGGAGCTGGATGTTGCCGGCGACGATCAACTGGTTCGCGGCCTTCACCGTCTGCCCGGACCCGTTCGGGCCCACGTGGACCACGGTCTTCCCGACGACGTCGAGGATCGGCTTCGCCGCGGCGAAGTCCTCGTCCTTGCCGCCGACCATGATCGACAGGGCCGCGTTCTTCGCGCCTGCCTCACCGCCCGAGACCGGGGCGTCGATCAGCCGGAAGCCACGCTCGACCGCCTGCGCGGCGAGTGCGGTGGTGACGTCGGGCCGGATGCTGGAGAAGTCGATGATCAGGGCGCCGGCCGGGGCGTGCGCGAACACACCGTCCTCACCGGCGAGGACGGCCTGGACGTCCGGCGAGTCGGGGACCATGACGGCCACGACATCGGCACCGGCGACGGCCTTGGCGATCGAGTCCGCCGCGGCGCCCCCGGCCTCGACGAGTGCGGCGGTGCGCTCCGGTGAGCGGTTGTATCCGACCACCTGGTGGCCGGCCTTGGCGAGATGAACAGCCATGGGGCTGCCCATGATTCCGAGTCCGATGAATGCGATAGTGCTCACGAGTCTCCTCGATTCCGTCGAAGGGTGGTGGTGGGTCAGCGGCCGGCGCGGGTCGCGCGCTGCTCGCGGGGCAGCCAGTCGAACGTGTCCGGCCGCGTCGCCTTGTATTCGAGTCCGACGTATCCGCGGTAACCGTGCCCGGCCAGTCGCTTCAGGTGGCCGTCGATGTCGAGGGTCCCGGTGCCGGGTTCGCCGCGTCCCGGCGCGTCCGCGATCTGCACGTGCCCGATCCGGTCGGCGTAGGTATCGATCGCGGCGCCGACGTCGTCGCCGTTGACCTCGAGGTGGTAGAGGTCCGCGAGGAGCCGGAGCGAATCGACACCGTGGTCGGTCTTCACCCGGTCGATCACGGCGATCGCCTCGGCCGCGGTCTTCAGCGGGTAGGCCGGTGTGCCACTGACCGGTTCGACGAGCACGACCGCACCGATACGATCCGCAGCCTTGCCCGCCTGGGCCAGGTTCTCGGTGGCCGTGTCGTCCTGGATCTTCGGATCCGCGCCGTCGATGCGGTTACCGTACAGGGCGTTGAAGGCTTTGGTGCCCAGCCGTTCTCCGATCCCGACGGTGACGTCGATGTTGTCGCGGAACGCCGACACCTGCGCCGGGTCGGACAGCAGTCCGCGATCTCCCGCCGGCATGTTGCCCGCGGCGAAGTTCAATCCGGTGAGCTGCACTCCGGCGTTCTCGATCGCGGCCACGAAGGCGTCGACGTCGCTGTCCCTCGGTACGGCGGTGTCGAACGGCCACCAGAATTCGACGGCGTCGAATCCGGCATCCCGGGCGGCCTGCGGGCGCTGCAGGAGCGGCACGTCGGTGAGCAGGATCGAGCAGTTCAGGGTGTAGGCAATGGTGTCCATCGGCTGTTCTTTCACTTTCGGGGTGTTCAGGAGACGGTGGTGTTGTCGGGCTCGGGCAGGCCGCGGTAGCGTCGCCAGCCGCCGTGATCGGTGATCTCGGTGAGTTCATCGGCCTTGCTCTCGAGCAGACCCGGTCGCAGCCCCACCGCGAGAACCGAACGGCCGTCGGACAGTTCGATCACCGTGAGCTCGAGTTCCTCGGGCTCCTCGGGGAGGAAGTCGGTGCGGATGTCGCCGATCGGCACGTCGTAGAGTTCGCCCTCGATCGAGGCGCCTCCGGTCTCCGCCAGGAGGAGGGCAGGGAATTCGTCACGTACGGAGAAGAATCGGTAGTTCGGTGCGGTCCGTACCGCGCCGAGGAACGTGTGCGCAGACACGTTGTGATGCAGGTTTCCGCCACGCATCGCTCCACCGTTGCAGAACAATTCGGTCATTCGTCAGCTCCTTCTTCCGTGGGCAGTTGCCGTCGTTTCAGGCTTGTCTGCCAGTTCGATCGCGACCTGAAGCAGCGCTTCGCGCAGTCGCTTGGTGTTGGCGTCGAGTCCTTCACGCACCAGGTCCTGGGTGACCGGCCACGGGGTGTCGCTGATGACGTCGTGATCGGTGACCAGGGCGATGCAGGTGTAGGACATGCCGAGTTCCCGGGCCAGCGCCGCTTCGGGATACGGCGTCATGCTGATCAGGTCCCAGCCCTGGGCCGCGTACCAGCGGGATTCGGCGCGAGTCGAGAATCGGGGGCCGCGGATCGCGACCATCACACCGCCGTCGTTGACCACCCAGCCGCTCCGGCGGAGCGTCGAGACCACTGCCTGCCGTCCGCGGACGCAGAACGGGTCCGCGAAGGAGATGTGGACGTCGTCGTCGTGGAACGTGTCGTCGGTGCGGCCGGTGCGGTCGACCAACTGGTCGGGGACGACGACCGACCCGACACCGATCGCCGGTCGCAGGGAGCCGGAGGGGGTGGGCGCGAGGATGGTCCGCACACCCAGGCTGTGCAGTGCCCAGATGTTCGCGCGGGCATTGATCCGGTGCGGCGGGATGTTGCGGTGCCGCCCGGTGCGGGTCAGGTACGCGAGCCGGCGGCCGCCGGAGGATCCCAGGACGATGTTGTCGGAGGTGGGACCGTACGGGGTGTCGACCGAGATCTGTTCGGCGTCGTCGAGCAGACCGTGATAACCCCAGGTACCGAGGAGACCGACGGTGGGCTGGGTGTCAGGCATGGTGGTTCACCGTTCCTTCCGGGGTCCTGTTGACGGTCAGCGCTTCGGGCTTCTCGATCGCCGGCGGGGCCGGTGTGGTCTCGAGGTGTTCGTGCCCGGGGTGCGGGTGCATGGTGACGTCGTCCGGGTCGTCGGGTGTCACCTTGCCGTCGAGAACCGCTCGCATCTTGTCCTTGTCGAGCAGACCCTCCCAGTTGGCGACCACGAATGTCGCGAGGCAGTTGCCGAGCAGGTTCGTGAACACGCGCATGGAGTCCATGAGCCGGTCGGCGCCGAGCAGCAACACGACGGCGGCCACCGGGAACGCGCCGATCGCGGCGGCGGTCGCCGACAGGGCGACGAACGCGGAGCCCGGTACACCGGCCATCCCCTTGGAACTGAGGATCAGGATGCCCATGATCGCGAGCTGTTCACCGAAGCCGAGATCGACACCGACGGCCTGCGCGAGGAACATCATCGCCAGCGACAGGTAGATCGCGGCTCCGTCGAGGTTGAACGAATAGCCGGTGGGGATCACCAGACCGACGACGGCGCGGTCGCAGCCCGCGTTGTCCAGCTTCTTGATGATGCGGGGCATGACGGCTTCGGAGGAACCGGTGCCCAGGGCGAGCATGAACTCCTCGCGGCAGTACTTGATGAACTTCCACGCATTCACGCCGGTGATCAGCTTGACCACGATCGACAGCACGACGATGAAGATCACGGCCGCGCCGTAGCACGCCAGGATGAGCATTCCGAAGGATTTGAGGGAGCCGGCACCGTAGTTGCCGACGGTGAAGGCCATCGCGCCGAATGCCCCGAGCGGCGCCAGGTACATGATGTAGCCGACGATGCGGAAGATGACGTGCAGCGTCTGGTCGATCACGTCCATCAGGATCGGCGGGGCCGACTCGCTGTAGGACGCCAGAGCGACACCGAACAACACCGCGAACAGCAGTACCTGCAGCAGATTGTTCTGTGCGAAGGCGTCGAACACGCTGGTCGGGATGATGTGCATGACGAACTCGACGCCACCGGGCAGGTGCCCGCCCTGGGTCTTCTCGTCCAGTGCGGTGGTGTCCAGCGTTGCCGGGTCGATGTTGAGGCCGCTGCCCGGGTGGACGAGGTTGCCGACCAGCAGGCCGAGACCGAGCGCGCACGTGGTCGCGGCAGTGAACCAGAGCAGCGCCTTACCGCCGATCTTGCCCAGCGCCTTCATGCTGCCGACCTTGGCGATTCCGGTCACGATCACCAGGAAGATCAGCGGGGACACGACCATTTTGATCAGCTTGATGAACCCCTCACCCAGTGGTGCCAGGTGATGGGAAAACTCCGGAAACACGATTCCGGTGGTGATACCCAGGGCAATGCCGATGAGCACCTGGACGAAAAGCGATCTGTACCAACGCTGCTTTGTGGGTTTCGCAGCGATTTCGACTTCAGACACGGGGCCCTCCCTCGGGGCTTGGTGTTTTCCATATTATGGAAGTTGTATTTCGTATCTCGATATAGTGAACGCCGTCACACCGCGGTTTGTCAACCGATGTAGCGAAGGAATCGGCACGATCCGCCGCAACCGCGCTATCGTCATACGGAGCGCCCTTTCCGCCTGACGGAAAGAACGGGGGGCTCCCGGGGGAGGCACCCCGAGGCAGTCAGAGGATGGAGCCAGACATGACGAACGGTCAGAACGCGGCCGGCGGCGTGCAGTCGGTCGAGCGCGCATTCGACATACTCGAGATCATGGCGAGCGCCGGCGGGTCCATCGGCGTGAGCGAACTCGCCGAACTGGCCGGACTTCCCCTTCCGACGATCCACCGGCTCATCCGCACACTGATGAACCGCGGGTACGTGCGGCAACTGCCCACGCGCCGCTACGCGCTCGGCCCCAAGCTGATTCGGCTCGGCGAGAGTGCCACGCAACTGATCGGCGCGTGGTCGCGGCCGCACCTGTCCGAACTGGTGCGAGGCACCGGCGAGACCGCGAACATGGCCGTCCTCGACGGCACCATGGCCGTCTACGTCGCACAGGTGCCGTCCGAGCATGCGATGCGGATGTTCACCGAGGTCGGCCGCCGCGTGTACCCGCACTGCACCGGTGTCGGCAAGGCCATCCTCATGCAATTGTCGAACGACGCCGTGCGCTCACTGGTCGGCCGGACGGGCATGACGACGTATACCGAGAATTCGCTGACCGACCCGGACATGCTGATCACCGATCTCGAGTTGAGCCGGCAACGCGGCTTCGCCATCGACGAGGGCGAGCAGGAAATCGGCGTCCGCTGCTTCTCGGTGCCGGTGCCGAACGCTCCGACGCCCACCGCCATCTCCGTCTCCGGGCCCGCGGCCCGCGTCACCCTCGAGTCGGCCGACCACATCGTGCCGCTGCTCAAGCGCGTCGCGAAGGAACTCGGCACCGAGTTCGACAAGAACGCCGCGCTCTAGGCGCTCGAGCGTGACGCCGTCGCCGACGCACTGTCCGCCGGCTGGACCTGGGCAGACATCGGTCAGGCGCTCGGCGTCTCGGGTCAGGCGGCGCACAAACGCCTCGGGCCGGGGCGATCCACCGACAAGAAGACGAGGGGACCACGATGACATTCACCCGGGCCTGGCGCGACATGCGCACGATGAAGACACTGTTCTCCGAAACGGAGGCCGAGGCCGACCGCCTCGGTGACCGCGAGCCCGGCCTCGAGCACCTGCTCCTCGCGTCGTTCGCGCTGCCGGACGGAACGACGGGCCGGGTGTTCGATCGTCTCGGTTCGAACCGGGACGCGCTGCGCGAGGCGGTCGTTCACGTGCACGGCGAGGCCCTCGCGGCGGCAGGGATGACCGACGCGGGCGCCGCAACCAGCGCGCTCAGCCGCCCCCGCACCGGTCCGCTGCGGCTGACCGAACCGGCCCAGGGCGCGTTCCGCAACGCGGTGGCTCTCGCGAAATCGGAACGCAGACCGATCGTCGGCGCCGACGTCGTCGCGGCCGTGGCCACCGTCACCCACGGCACGGCGGCGCGGGCGCTGGAATCGCTGGGGCTCGTCCGATCCGACGTCGTCGACGCCGCGCGGGCGGAGCCGGCACGATGACCGGACAGCCCAGGATCGGTGTTCGCCGCCTGCGCGGATAGGCTCGACACGTGGTTCTTCCCAGCACGACTTCGGTGTCACCGGCAGATGTTCTCGGTTCCATGCGGGACGTCATCGACGCTCCCCTGCCCGACATCGCCGTCCGCTTCTCCAAGTTCCTCGCCGACATCTGGCCGCACACCGCGCTGGTGATCTTCACCCGGGAATGCACGGGACGTCCCCGCAAGGTCAGCGGCGACCCCGCGGTGGTCGAACGCGTCACCATCGCCGAACTGGACGCATTGCGCACCCGGATGACGGAAGGCACACCGTTCGACGACCAGACCGTGGTCGCCGGCTCGAAGCGGAAGGTGTGGGCGCTGCTCGACGCGACCGGAACCCTCCTCCTCGTGCTGCCGAAGCCGCGGCAGCACATCCGGGAGGTCCCGCTGGTGGCGGGCGCCTTCGGTGTCGTCGCCGTGTCGATCCGGCATCAGGTCGCGCAGGCGAGCCCGGCGTACCTGGCGGAGTCGCGGGCCGCGTCGAGCGAGCGGGCCAGGACCATCGTGGAGTTGACGGACCTGCACGCCGCGACCCTCGAATCCATCCTGTCGACGCTGCGGTCCAAGGACCTCGACGACCGTCGGTCGCGGATCACGGCGAGCGAGACGGCGTCGTCGGCGCTGATCACCCTGCGGTCGGCGGGCGAATCCGATCGCATCCTCGCGGAGGAAGCCGTCACCACGGCGTTCGCCCGGTTGCAGGGCGAACTGCGACCGCTGCTCCAGCACCGTCCCGTGCGGGTCGATTACGTCGATCCACCGGTGGACGGTCGCGCGCTGCCCGGTGAGGTGGCGAGCGCCGCGCGGGCCGTCGTGCGCAGCGCCGTCCTGGCGTTCGCGACCCAGTCCACCCTCGAGCGCATTCGCATCGCCTGGGACTGCGACGGCTCGAACCTCCTGGTCGAGGTCCGCGACGACGCCGAGGGCGGACTCGACACCGGCGCACTGGTGCGGCAACTCTCCGGCCGGGTGCACACGCTCGGTGGCCGGATCGACGTCGAGTCGGTCGACGGGTGGGGGTCCCGGGTGGCGGTCGCGATCCCCCTCGACGTCCCCGCGGCCCGACCGGACGAACAGCAACTCGGCGACCTCAACCCCCGCGAACTCGAGGTGCTGGGTCACCTGGCCACGGGTAAGAGGAACAAGGCGATCGCCGACAGCCTCGGCATCAGCGAGAGCACGGTCAAATTCCACGTCGCCGGGGTGCTGAAGAAACTCGGGGTGGCGTCCCGAGGCGAGGCCGGCGCGATCGCCCTCGAGGCCGGCGTCCGCGCCGACACCACCGGCAGGCACTGACCCCACGTGAGTGGCACAGTGTGCGGGCGCACGCTGTGCCACTCACGTCAGGTGATGCGGTCCGGGTGGGTGTAGAGGTTCATGGTGGCGCCGCGGAGGAACCCGATCAGGGTCAGGCCGGTGTCGTGGGCGAGGTCGATCGCCAGCGACGACGGCGCGGACACCGCCGCCAGGATCGGAATGCCGGCCATCACCGCCTTCTGCGCCAACTCGAACGACGCCCGACCCGACACCAGCAGCACCGTCCCGCGCAGCGGCACCCGGTCCTGCTCGGTGGCCCACCCGATCAGCTTGTCGACCGCGTTGTGCCGACCGACGTCCTCCCTGACCGCGAGCAGCTCCCCGGTCCGGGTGAACAACCCCGCCGCATGCAGACCCCCGGTCGTGTCGAACACCTTCTGCGCCGCACGCAACTGATCCGGCAACTCCGCGATCGTCGCCGCCTCCACCCGCACCGTGTCCGTCGCCGGGGAATGCCGGGTGCGCTGCCGGATCGCATCGAGCGACGCCTTACCACACACCCCACACGACGAGGTGGTGTAGAAATTGCGTTCGATTCCCATGTCGGGCAGGAACACCCCCGGCGCCAGATCCACGTCGAGGACGTTGTACGTGTTGCGGCCGTGCTCGTCGACACTGTTGCAGTACCGGATCGACGCGACATCACCGCGCCCGGCGATGATGCCCTCGGTCAACAGAAACCCCTGCGCCAACTCGACATCCGAACCCGGGGTCCGCATCGTCACCGCCAACGGTGTGCCGTTCACCCGGATCTCGAGGGGTTCCTCCACCACGACGGTGTCCGGCCGGGTCGAGTGCCGGGTGTCGGTGATCCGGGTGACCGGGGTCCGGGTCGTCACCCGCCCCACGGGTCAGCCCCGCTTCTCGAGGCGGATCGTGACCGCCTTCGACACCGGCGTGTTCGACTTTTTCGCGACGTGATCGAGCGGGATCAGCGGATTCGTCTCCGGATAATAGGCGGCCACATTCCCGACCGGGGTCGGGTACGGCACCAACCGGAAATCCTCCGCCCGCCGCTCCTCCACGCTGCCGTCCGGGGCCGACCACTCCGAGACCAGGTCCACCCGATCCCCCGCCGCGTACCCGAACGATTCCAGGTCCTGCGTGCTGATGAACAGCACCCGCCGTCCGCCCTTGACGCCGCGGTAGCGGTCGTCGAGACCGTAGATGGTGGTGTTGTACTGGTCGTGCGACCGCATGGTCTGCAGGATCAGCTTCCCGTCCGGCACCGGCACCCAGGACAACTCGCTGACCGTGAAATTGGCCTTCCCCGTGTGCGTCACGAACCGGCGCTCGTCCCGCGGCGGGTGCGGCAACGCGAACCCGTCCGGCCCGCGCACCTTCCGGTTGAAGTCCTCGAACCCCGGAATCACCCGGGCAATGGAATCGCGGATCCGGTCGTAGTCGGCGGTGAACTCCGCCCACGGCACCGAATGCTCCGGCCCGAACAACGCCTGCGCGATCCCGCAGACGATCGCGACCTCACTGCGCAACTGATCGCTCGCGGGGGTGAGGCTGCCGCGGGACAGGTGCACCATCGACATCGAATCCTCGACCGTCACCTGCTGCTTGCGACCGTTCTGGAGATCCTTGTCGGTGCGGCCCAGCGACGGCAGGATCAGCGCGCTCTGCCCGGTCACCAGGTGCGACCGGTTCAGTTTCGTCGACACCTGCACCGTCAGCGCGCACCGGCGCAGCGCCGCCTCGGTGGTCTCGGTGTCCGGGGTCGCGGACACGAAGTTGCCGCCCATCCCCACGAACACCGACGCCCTCCCGTCGCGCATCGCCCGGATCGAATCGACCGCGTCGAATCCGTGCTTACGCGGGGACCGGATCCCGAACTCCGTGTCCAACGCCGTCAGGAACGATTCGGGCATCTTCTCCCAGATGCCCATCGTCCGGTCGCCTTGGACGTTGGAGTGCCCGCGCACCGGGCACACCCCGGCACCCGGTTTGCCGATCATCCCCTGCAGCAGCAGCAGGTTCACCGCGTCCTGGATCGTCGCCACCCCGTGGGTCTGCTGCGTCAATCCCATCGCCCAGCAGATGATCGTTTTCTTCGATCCGATCAACGAGTCCGCCGTGGCCCGGATCTGCTCGAGCGTCAACCCGGTCGCCGCCACCACCGTGTCCAGGTCGACCTGCCGCAGGTGTGCCGCGCACGCCTCGAACCCGGCGGTGTGCCGGTCGATGAACTCCCGGTCCAGGACCGTCCCGGGATTGCGGTCTTCGGCCTCGAGCAGCAACCGGCCCAAACCCTGGAACAGGGCCTGGTCACCGCCGATCCGGATCTGCAGGAACTCGTCCGCGATCTGCACGCCATCGCCGACCACCCCGTGCACCTTCTGCGGGTCCTTGAACCGCAGCAGTCCGGCCTCCGGCAGCGGGTTGATCGCGATCACCTTCGCCCCGTTGGCTTTCGCCTTCTCCAACGTCGAGAGCATCCGGGGATGATTCGTCCCCGGGTTCTGGCCGGCGATCAGGATCAGGTCGGCGTTCTCGATATCGGGGACCGACACCGACCCCTTCCCGATCCCGATCGTCTCCACCAACGCACTACCCGAGGATTCGTGGCACATGTTCGAACAATCCGGCAGGTTGTTCGTCCCGAACGCCCGGATCATCAACTGATACACGAACGCCGCCTCGTTCGACGTGCGCCCGGAGGTGTAGAACACCGCCTCGTCCGGCGACGCCAGACCGCGCAGCTCGCCGGCGATCAGGTCGAACGCCGCGTCCCACCCGATCGGCTCGTAATGCGTGGCCCCGGGCAGCAGGACCATCGGATGCGTCAGCCGGCCCTGCTGACCCAGCCAGAACTCGGTGCGACCCAGCAACTCCTGCACCGAATGCTCCGCGAAGAACTCCGGGGTCACCGTCCGCGTGGTGGCCTCCTCCGCGACCGCCTTCGCCCCGTTCTCGCAGAACTCCGCATGCTTGCGGTGCCCGGGGGTTTCCGGCCACGCACACCCGGGGCAGTCGAATCCCTGGCGCTGATTCAGTTTCATCAGGGTCCGGGCCGTGCGCACCGGACCCATCTGCTCCAAACCGCGCTTGAGCGAGACCAACACCGCAGGAACACCTGCCGCATAGGACTTCTCGTGCGTGACGACGACGTCTTCCTCGTCGAAGGTGTACCTGTCGGTGATGTCGGTCATGGAATCAGTGTCCTCGGGCAATCCACTCGGCGAGATGCGGGGCTTCGGTACCGATCGTGGTGCCGTCCCCGTGCCCGGTATACACCACGGTCTCCTCGGGCAACGCGAACAACCGGTCGCGGATCGACCCGATGATCGTCGGGAAATCCGAGAACGACCGACCCGTCGCACCCGGGCCGCCCGAGAACAGGGTGTCCCCGGAGAACAACGCCCCCGCCTCGGGCAGGTACAGGCACACCGACCCCGGTGAATGCCCGGGCGCGTGGATCACCTGGATCTCGGTGCCGGCGATCGCGATGCGCTGCGCGTCCTCGAGGTTCCAGTACTTGTCGTCCGGGTGGCTCATCTTCCACAGCACGTCGTCACCGGGGTGCAGCAGCACCGGGGCGTGCAACCGCTCCGCGAGTTCCGGGGCCACGGTCACGTGATCGTTGTGCCCGTGGGTGCAGATCACGGCGTTCACGTGCCGGCCGCCGACGGCGTCGATGATCGGCTGCGCCGCATGCGCGGCATCCACGATCACCACGTCGGTGTCGTCCCCGACCAGCCAGATGTTGTTGTCGACGTTCCACTCTCCGCCGTCGAGGGCGAAGGTGCCCTCGGTGACGACCCGCTCGATCCGCAACTGCCCGCTCACAGCACGACCACCGAGCGCAGCACCTCACCGGCATGCATCCGGTGGAACGCCTCCTCGACCTCGTCGATCTTGATGCGCTCGGTCACGAACTTCTCCAGCGGCAACCGGCCCTGCTGGAACAGATCCACCAGCATCGGAAAGTCCCGCTCCGGCAGGCAGTCGCCGTACCACGACGACTTCAACGACCCACCACGGGAGAAGAAGTCGATCAACGGCATCTCCAACGTCATGTCCGGGGTCGGAACCCCCACCAACACCACGGTGCCGGCCAGGTCGCGGGCGTAGAACGCCTGCTTCCACGTCTCCGGGCGACCGACGGCGTCGATCACCACGTCCGCACCGAAACCGCCGGTCAGCTCCTGCACGGCCTCGACCGCGTCGACGTTGCCGCCGTTGATGGTGTGCGTCGCACCCAGGTCCTTGGCCCATTCGAGCTTCTTCTCGTCCCGGTCGATCGCGATGATCTTGTTCGCCCCGGCCAGGCGGGCACCCATGATCGCGGCGTCACCGACTCCGCCGCAGCCGATGACGGCCACCGAGTCGCCGCGGCCCACGTTGCCGGTGTTGACGGCGGCACCGAGGCCGGCCATCACACCGCACCCGAGCAGCCCGACGACCGCGGGGTCCGCGGACGGGTCCACCTTCGTGCACTGCCCCGCGTGGACGAGGGTCTTGTCGGCGAACGCGCCGATCCCCAGCGCCGGGGTGAGTTCGGTGCCGTCCTCGAGCGTCATCTTCTGCGCCGCGTTGTGAGTGTCGAAACAGTACTGCGGGCGACCGCGCTTACACGCCCGGCACTGACCACACACGGCCCGCCAGTTCAGCACCACGAAGTCGCCGACCGCCACCGACGTCACACCCTCGCCGACACTCTCCACGATCCCGGACGCCTCGTGTCCGAGCAGGAACGGGAACTCGTCGTTGATCCCGCCATCGCGGTAGGTCAGGTCCGTGTGGCACACACCGCACGCCGCGATGTCGACCACCACCTCACCCGGACCCGGATCCGGAATATTCACGGTCGCGATCTCGACGGGGGCACCCTTGGATCGGGCGATGACGCCTCGTACCTGCTGCGGCATTGGACTCATTCCTTCGGTCGATCAGTCAGAGCGGAATCGATGCATGGCCATATATGCACCTCTCCCGAGACCCTACGTTCCGGACGATCACAGAGGGACTGATCGAAGTGAGAGGTCGACCTAGCCGGAATGCCAGCCCCCCGGGGCGGGGTTGCGAACCTGTCGATCGGCGGAAATCGACGGTTGACAGGGTGCGGTATATACAGGACTATACATCTCGAACGAGTGAGGCAGACCACACTGAACGCAGACGCCGCACGACGCCGTCCGCACCCGCCTCGTGAGTACCCGCACACCGCATCGATCACGGAGTTCCGATGACCCCGAAAGATCCCCGCCCGACCGAGGAACCGCACCCGCCCGTTCCGGTGCTGCTCGACGGCTCCCAGCTCACCGTCGACCAGCTGACGACTCTGGCCCGGGAGCCGGTCGTCGTCGCGCCCGACCCCGCCGCGCTCGACCACGCACGCCGTTCCTGGGAGACCGCGGTGCGCATCGCCGCGCGTCAGCCGATCTACGGACGCACCACGGGGGTCGGCGGAAACCGGGACACCTCCGTCTCCGACGGTGTCGAACAGGACCTCCGCCTGCTCCGCAGCCACGCCACCGGCTCGGGCCCGTCGCTGCCCGGCCACGTCGTCCGCGCCGCGATGATCATTCGCGTCAACCAGATCCTCAACGGCGGATCCGGGCTGCACCCCGACATCGTGACGGCGCTGATCGATGCCGTCGCCGCGGACGAACTGCCCGCCGTGCACGCACGCGGGGCCATCGGCACCGGCGACCTCAGCGCGTTCTCCGAGATCGCACTCGGGCTGATGGGCGAGACACCGCTGCGGGACGGCCGGGTCGTGCCCCGGTGGACGGCGCACCGGGGTGACGCGCTCCCCCTGATCTCGACGAACGCGATGACCGTCGCGCTCGCCGCCACGGCCACCGACAGCGTGGCGAACTGGCTGGAGCATTCGCTGATCGTCGGCGTGCTGTCGCTGCTGGCGACGCGCAGTTCCGTCGAGCCGTTCGCCGCACGGGTGCAGGCGGCCCGCAGGCACCTCGGCCAGGAGGAAGTGGCGGGCCGGGTCCGAGAACTCCTCGCCGATCACGACGTCCGGGCCGCCCGGGTGCAGGACTCCTACGGGTTCCGCGCCCTCCCCCAGATCCTCGGCGCCACCTGGCAGGCGCTGCAACGACTGCGGGGGACCCTCGCGATCGAGATGAACTCGTCCTCCGAGAACCCCCTCATCTCCGTCGAGGACGACGCCGTGTTCCACAACGGCAACTTCCACGGGATGCCGATCGCCCTCGCCGTGGACGAGGCGAAACTCGCGCTGTCGAGCGCGGCGTTGCTGTCGCAGTGCAGGTTGGCCAACCTGTCGGATCCGGCGGTCACCGGCCTGCGGCCGTTCCTGGCCGACGGTCCGGCAGGCAGCAGCGGCACCATTATGGTGTTG
>NZ_JBHUSF010000136.1:0-22279 GCF_042673295.1 Rhodococcus sp. NPDC057014 | reverse complement strand
ACACCCGGCTGTTTCCGAGTGTCCCGGTCGCGGCAGCGAACAGCAGCCGCGACCGGGATGCCCGCCGGTCGGCTCGCACGTACCGGACGTCGAGCAGTCCGCCGGTGATGGCGGGACGCGACATCGGCACCTGATCGCCGGGGGAATACCGACCGTTCCCCACGAACAGCATCCAGACCTTCACGGGCCTGCCGTCGATGGTGACGGCGAGCGGTGTTGCGGCGGAGAGAATCCGGACCATCGCCGCACAGGCCGCGGGCCACTTCCCGTACCGGGGCTGCCACTTCTCCCGCAGCCGCACCGCGTCGGGATAACCACCCAGACTGGCGGTGTTGAGGAACGGGGCGGGTTCCTCGACATCGGTGTGGACGACGGCCTGATCGACGAGAACCGCACGTCCGGTCTCGACGGCGTTCACCGTGTCCGAGATGTCGGCGACGCCGGCGTCCCGCGCGAAGTGATTGAGGGTCCCGCCGGGGAACACCGCCAGTGGCAGAGAATGCCGCGCCGCCGCGGACGCCACCGCGACCACGGTCCCGTCTCCACCGCACACCCCGAGGGCACGCGGCTTCGTCTCGGCCACCCAGGCGTCGAGTTGCTCGGCGAAATCGTGGTCGGTGTCGAGGGCACGCACGTGCGCCTTCGGGAGTGCGGTCGCGATCTCCTCGGAGGGATCCACGGTGTCCGGCCCGGACTCCTGGTTCACCAGCACGAGCAGGCCCTCGCCGCCCGGCAGCGCAGGTGCGTCGACCGCGCGGCCCAGTTCCGCCGGGTCCTCGGTGCGCACCGCCCACCAACGGCGGGTTCCCGAAGCGACGGCCCCGCCCAGCATCAGCCCGACGAGGACGTCCGACGGCCAGTGCACGCCGTTGTGCACCCGGGAGTACGCGACCGCGGCCGCGAGGGGGGCGAGCGCGGCGCCGGCCGCGGGCGATTCCAGAGCGACACCCATGGTGAACGCCGCCGCCGACGCCGAATGTCCGGACGGGAAGGACGAGGACCGGGGGATCGGCACCCCGCGCAGCACGTTCGTCCACACGCGGGCGGGTGGGCGCCGCCGCGGGAACACCGGTTTGAGGATGCCGTTGGCCAGACCGCTGGCCATCGCGAGGGAGAGCAGGCCACGCACGGCACCGCGCCGGGCGCGTCCGCCGATCAGACCGAGCAGCGCCGCCACGCACCACCACAGGACCCCCTTGTCGGCGGCGTGACTGAGGAAGCGCATCGCCCGGTCGACCCCGGAGGGCCGCAGATCGGCGCTGCGGCCGAACACGATTTCGTCGGCCCGGTGGATGCGGTGCAGGTGTGGGTTCACCGTCTCAGCGTAGGCGCGGAGTGTCGCCGGACGGTTTTCCCGCTCCGCCGGGTGATCGGCGTTGTAATGTCGAGGTGTGCAGCGACGAATCATGGGAATTGAGACAGAGTTCGGTGTGACCTGCACCTTCCATGGTCACAGGCGACTGAGCCCGGACGAGGTTGCGCGCTACCTGTTCCGGCGGGTGGTGTCGTGGGGCCGGAGCTCCAACGTGTTCCTCCGGAACGGTGCCCGCCTGTACCTGGACGTCGGCTCGCACCCCGAATACGCGACGGCCGAGTGCGACAACCTCATCCAGTTGGTCAACCACGACCGGGCGGGTGAGCGCGTCCTCGAGGAGTTGCTGATCGACGCCGAGCAGCGGCTCGCCGAGGAAGGCATCGGCGGCGACATCTACCTGTTCAAGAACAACACGGACTCCGCGGGCAATTCGTATGGCTGTCACGAGAACTTCCTCGTGGCGCGGGCCGGCGAATTCTCCCGGATCTCGGACGTGCTGCTCCCGTTCCTGGTGACGCGGCAGCTGATCTGTGGCGCCGGCAAGGTGCTGCAGACGCCGAAGGCGGCCACGTTCTGCCTGTCGCAGCGCGCCGAGCACATCTGGGAGGGTGTGTCCTCGGCGACCACCCGGTCGCGGCCCATCATCAACACCCGTGACGAGCCGCACGCCGACGCGGAGAAGTACCGCCGCCTGCACGTGATCGTCGGCGACTCGAACATGTCCGAGTCCACCACGATGCTCAAGGTGGGAACGGCGGCGCTCGTGCTCGAGATGATCGAGGCCGGGGTGTCGTTCCGCGACTTCGCGCTCGACAACCCGATCCGCGCCATCCGCGAGGTCAGCCACGACGTCACCGGGCGCCGCCCCGTGCGGCTCGCAGGCGGCAGGCAGGCCAGCGCCCTCGACATCCAGCGCGAGTACCACGCCCGGGCTGTCGAACACCTGCAGAACCGCGACCCCGATCCGCAGGTCACGCAGGTGGTCGACCTGTGGGGCCGCATGCTGGACGCCGTCGAGACGCAGGACTTCGCGAAGGTAGACACGGAGATCGACTGGGTGATCAAGCGCAAGCTGTTCCAGCGCTACCAGGACCGGCACGGCTTCGAACTGGCCGACCCGAAGATCGCGCAACTCGACCTGGCGTACCACGACATCAAACGCGGTCGCGGCGTGTTCGACGTGCTGCAGCGCAAGGGCCTGGTGAAGCGGATCACCGAGGACGAGACGATCGAGGCTGCGGTGGACACTCCGCCGCAGACCACCCGGGCGAAGCTGCGCGGCGAGTTCATCACTGCCGCGCAGGAGGCCGGGCGCGACTTCACGGTCGACTGGGTGCATCTCAAGCTCAACGATCAGGCTCAGCGGACCGTGCTGTGCAAGGACCCGTTCCGGTCGGTCGACGAGCGGGTGGAGCGGCTGATTGCCTCGATGTAGCGGCGCTCGGGGAGTCCGTAACGGGCTCACCCACTAGGCTTCCGGGCGTGCCGACTTCCAAGATCGAGCGCTTGATGAACCTGGTGATCTGTTTGCTGTCCACCAGACAGTTCCTCACCGCCGAGAAGATTCGCGAGAGCGTTGCCGGGTACGCCGACTCCGCCAGCGACGAGGCGTTCAGCCGCATGTTCGAACGCGACAAGAACGAGTTGCGGGATCTCGGTGTTCCGCTCGAGACCGGGCAGGCGTCGCGTTTCTCGACCGTCGAGGGCTACCGGATCAACCGCAATGCGTACGAGCTTCCCGACATCGACCTCAGCCAGGAGGAGTCGGCGGCCGTCGCGGTGGCGGTCCAGTTGTGGGAGTCGCCGGAGTTGACGTCCGCGGCGCAGGGGGCGCTTCTCAAGCTGCGTGCGGCGGGTGTGCAGGTGGATCCGGATTCGGCGGCCACCCCGGTCACAGCGGTACCCGCGCGCACCCGCGGCTCCGAACCGGCGCTCGGCAAGCTGCTGGCGGCGGTCGACGCCGGCCGCGCCGTCCACTTCCCGCACCGCGGTGCTCTCAACGAGCCGTACACCGAACGCACCGTGGAACCGTGGGGTGTCGTCACCGCGCACGGCCGGTGGTACCTGGTCGGTCACGACGTAGACCGGGGCGCCGTCCGGACGTTCCGGCTGTCGCGGATCGGCGACGACGTGACGGAGTTCGGGCCGTCGGGCGTCGTCCACAAGCCCGCGGGCGTCGATCTCCGCGACATCGTCGACCGGGTCACCGGTTCGGGCGCGGTCACCGGCACCGCCACCGTGTGGGTGGCGGAGGGCCGAGCCCAGGAACTGCGCCGACTGGCGACCACGGCGGAGGAGAAGCGGGTGAGCGAACGCAGCGGCACCGTGCTCCGGATCCCCGTCCACTCCCGGGACTGGATCGCGCGGCTGGTCGCCGGCCACGGGGCGGACGCCCTGGTGCTCGATCCGCCCGAACTGCGACACGACGTACTGACCAAGCTGAAGGACGCCGCGGGGGAAGGGGGGACGTGGTGAGCAACAGGCTCTCGTCTCGACTGTCCCGGCTCCTCAACCTGGTGCCGTATTTCATCGCGAACCCCGGGATGAGTGCTGCCGAGGCCGCCGCCGAACTGGGCGTCACCACCACCCAGCTGATGTCCGACCTCAACCAGCTGTGGGTGTGCGGACTGCCCGGCTACGGACCCGGTGACCTCATCGACCTGTCGTTCTCCGAGGAGAGCATCGAGGTGACGTTCTCGGCGGGCATCGACCGTCCGCTGCGGTTGACGTCCACCGAGGCGACCGCCCTGCTGATTGCCCTGCGTTCGCTGGTGGAGATGCCGGGAATGGTCGACCCGTCCGCGGCGCACAGTGCGATCGCGAAGATCGAGGACGCCGCGGGGACGGCGGCGGCCCGTGCGGCGGTGACGCCGGCGTCGGAGCGGGATGCGGGGGAGGACGTGGCGGAGGATCCCATCGCCGCCACGGTGCGGTCCGCACTCCATCGCCGGCGGGCTCTCCACCTGACGTACTACTCGGCGTCCCGGGACCGGGTCACCGAGCGCACCGTGGACCCGGTGCGGATCGTGCTGGTCGACAACCACAGCTATCTGCAGGCGTGGTGCCGGCAGGCCGAGGGGGTCCGGCTGTTCCGTCTCGACCGGATCGACGCCGCCGCCGCACTGGACGAGCCGTCCACTCCGCCGGCGCAGGCACTCGTGCGGGACTCCAATCTGGAGTTGTTCAGCGGCGACGCGTCCCTTCCCCAGGCACGGCTGCACATCGGCGCCGACTGCGTATGGGTGCTCGACTACTACCCGATGGATGTCGCCACGGTCGCCGCCGACGGTTCGGTCGAGGCGACCATGAGTTACGGGGCGCTGGAGTGGATGGCGCGGCTCGTGCTCGGGTTCGGTTCCGGAATCACCGTGCTCGAACCGCCCGAACTGGTCGACGAGGTGCGCCGCCGGGCCGTGGAGGCGCTGTCCGCGTACGAGGCCGTCGAGGCGTGAGCGGCAAGGGTCCGGCGAGGCTCTGCTCGCCGATCTGCGCTCCCAGCGGGCACCCAGGAAACCGGCAGGGAAACGGCAGCGCAACTAGCCGGTTTCGACCGAACCGGTGCCGTGTATGTCCGGTAGCATCGGGGTCACCTGATCTTTGGAGGTTTCATCATGGGAGCCATGAGCCCCTGGCACTGGGCCATCGTCGCGCTGGTCGTCGTCATCCTGTTCGGTTCCAAGAAGCTGCCCGATGCGGCTCGTGGACTCGGCCGTTCGCTCCGCATCTTCAAGAGCGAGGTCAAGGAGATGCAGAACGACAACAGCACGCCGGCGCCCACCGCGCAGAGTGCGCCCCCCGCGCAGAGCGCACCCGCCGAGCTGCCCGTGGCGGACACCACCACCACACCGGTCACCCCGCCGGCGCCGGTGCAGCCGCAGTCGCAGCACACCGAGCCCAAGTCGGCGTAGCCCGAGCCGCCTGACAACCGGGGTGACTCGTCACCCCGGTTGACTGCTGACCAAGACTAGGGCGAACAACAGTGCGAATTCCGTTCGATCCGCGCCACAGCAAGCGGAGGACCAACCCCGACGGCACCATGTCGTTGGTCGATCACCTCTACGAACTGCGCACGCGACTGCTCCTGTCGGTGCTGGCCATCGTGGTCACCACCGCGGTGGGCTTCTTCTGGTACTCCCACGAGATCTTCGGCATCGAGAGTCTCGGCGAGCTCCTGCGGGGGCCGTACTGTTCGCTGCCGGAGTCGAGCCGCGCCGACCTGAGCAACGACGGGTCGTGCCGTCTCCTCGCGACCGGACCGTTCGAGCAGTTCATGCTCCGCTTCAAGGTCGCGCTCACGGCGGGCGTCGTCCTCGCCTGCCCCATCTGGTTGTACCAGCTGTGGGCGTTCATCACCCCCGGCCTGTACTCCAAGGAACGCCGCTACGCGATCGGCTTCGTGGTGTCCGGCGCGGCGCTGTTCATGGCCGGTGCCGTCCTGGCGTACGTGGTCGTCGCGAAGGCGCTGCACTTCCTGTTGACGATCGGCGACAACGTCCAGATCACCGCCCTCGGCGGCGCAGAATACTTCGGGTTCATCATCAACCTGCTGATCATCTTCGGCGTCAGCTTCGAGATCCCGCTGCTCATCGTCGCCCTGAACTTCGTCGGCATCCTGCCCTACGCGAAGCTCAAGGCGTGGCGCCGCGGCCTGATCTTCGCCCTGTTCGTGTTCGCCGCGATCGCCACGCCCGGTCAGGACCCGTTCTCGATGCTCGCGCTCGCGTTCGCGTTGACCCTGCTGTTCGAGATCGCCGTGCAGATCGCCCGCATCAACGACCGCCGCAAGGCTCGCCGTACGGAGCAGGAGTGGGGTGCCCTCGACGACGACGAGGCGTCGACGATCGCGGCGCCGTCGAACCTGGACGAGTCGTTCGACGTGGCCGCCGCGGTCCCCGAGCCCGCGGGCCGGTTCCGTCGTTCCCGCAAGTCCGGCAAGTCCGGTGCCGCGAACAAGAACGACGAGGCGAGCACGACCGGCAGCAACACACCGGGTCAGGACTTCTCCGACACCCTGTGACAATCTGACGGGGTGGCAGTGACAACAGGTGACACGACCGGCGGCACCGAACTCGATGTGTTCTCGGCGCAGCTCGGCTTCGTGCTCGACCCCTTCCAGATCAACGCCTGCCGCGCGCTCGAGGGCGGCCACGGCGTCCTCGTCTGCGCCCCGACCGGCGCGGGAAAGACGGTGGTCGGCGAATTCGCCGTGCACCTGGCGCTCGCAGCCGGCCGCAAGTGCTTCTACACGACGCCGATCAAGGCGCTGAGCAATCAGAAGTACGCGGAACTGGTGCGCCGGTACGGCAAGGACACCGTGGGGCTGCTGACCGGAGATTCGAGCATCAACTCGGACGCCCCGGTGGTCGTGATGACCACCGAGGTGCTGCGGAACATGTTGTACGCCGATTCGGCGGCGCTGCGCGGGTTGTCGCACGTCGTCATGGACGAGGTGCACTTCCTGGCCGACCGGTTCCGTGGGGCGGTGTGGGAAGAGGTGATCCTGCACCTGTCCGAGGACGTCCGGCTCGTCAGTCTGTCGGCGACCGTCAGCAACGCCGAGGAGTTCGGTGCGTGGATGGAGACGGTGCGCGGCGACACCACCGTGGTGGTCGACGAGAACCGCCCGATCCCGCTGTGGCAGCACATCATGGTCGGAAAGCGGCTGTTCGACCTGTTCGACACGAGGGCGCGCAGCGGGGACGCCCGCAAGGATCTGGTGGTCGACCAGGATCTGGTGCGTCACGTCAAGCAGCGTCAGGCCCTCGAGCGGGCCGACTCGTGGGAGCCGCGGGGCAGGGGGAGACGCGGCGGCAGTCGCGGGTACTCCAGCGATTTCCGGCCGCTGCCCCGGCCGGAGGTGATCTCCCGCCTCGACGACGAAGGACTCCTTCCGGCGATCACGTTCATCTTCAGCCGGGCCGGGTGCGATGCCGCGCTGGCGCAATGCCTGCGATCGCGGCTCGATCTGACGACGCCGGAGCAGGTCGCCGAGATCCGGACCATCGTCGACGCCCACACCGGCGAACTGCCGAAGGCCGATCTGGAGGTCCTCGGGTACTGGGAATGGCGCAAGGCGCTCGAGCGTGGTCTCGCCGCGCACCACGCGGGAATGTTGCCGGCGTTCCGGCAGACGGTCGAGGAGTTGTTCGTCAAGGGTCTGGTCCGGGCCGTGTTCGCCACCGAGACGCTGGCACTGGGCATCAACATGCCCGCCCGCACGGTCGTTCTCGAACGCCTCGTCAAATACAACGGTGAGGCCCACGCCGAACTCACCCCGGGGGAGTACACGCAGCTCACGGGCCGGGCGGGACGTCGCGGCATCGACATCGAGGGCCACGCCGTGGTCCTGTGGCAACCGGGAGTGGAACCGGTGGACGTCGCCGGGCTGGCGTCCACCCGCACGTTTCCGCTGCGCAGTTCGTTCCGTCCCGGCTACAACATGACGATCAATCTGGTCGACCGCATGGGTGCGGCAGAATCGCGGGCCCTTCTGGAGCGGTCGTTCGCCCAGTTCCAGGCCGACCGGTCGGTGGTCGGCCTGACGCGCGGTATCGAGCGCAACGAGGCCGCGCTCACCACGCTCCGCGAACGCCTCGGCGGCGAGGACGGCGAGTACTTCGAATACGCGCGGCTGCGGGAGGAACTGAGCAGCCGGGAACGGTCACTCGAACGGGCGGGCCGGACCGAGCGCCGGGACGCCGCCGTCGCGTCGCTCGTCGCACTGCGGCGCGGCGACGTGATCGCGATCCCCGTGGGACGGCACTCCGGTCTGGCGGTGGTGCTGGAACCGGACCGGGACCCGACGGACCCGAAGCCGTTGATCCTCACCGAGGCGAAGTGGGCCGGCCGGGTGTCGGCAGGCGACTTCCCCGAGCCGGCACGGTCTTTGGGCTCGATGCGGTTGCCGCGACGCTTCGACCACCACACCGCCCGGGTGCGACGCGATCTGGCATCGGCGTTGCGCAGCACCGGAATCATCGCGCCGGGCCGCCGGAAGCGGAAGAAGTCGGGTGCGGCCGCCGACGACGCCGAGATCGCGCGGCTGCGGCGCGCGATCAGGCAGCATCCGTGCCATAGCTGGCCCGACCGCGAGCAATTGAGCCGCATCGGTGAGCGCTACAACCGGCTGGCCCGCGAGACGGAGACGATGCGGCAGAAGGCCGCCGCCACGACGAACTCGTTGGCGCGCACGTTCGATCGGATCCTGTCGCTGCTCGCCGAACGCGACTACGTGTCGGAGGGGGAGCACCCCGATGCCACCGAGCACGGCACCCGGTTGAGCCGGATCTATTGTGAGAGCGATCTCTTGGTGGCCGAGTGCCTCCGGCAGGGTGTGTGGAAGGGACTCGGGCCCGCGGAACTCGCAGCCGTCGCGTCCGCGGTGATCTTCGAATCGCGCCGCGAGGGGGACACCGTCGAGAGCGGCGGTCCGGGAGCGCTGCGGCACGCCCTCGACGAGACCGTGCGGGTGTGGAGGGAACTGCGGGCGGACGAGATCCGGCACAAGTTGCCGCCCACCCGTGAGCCGGACTTCGGCTTCGCCGCGGCGATCTACCACTGGGCGAGCGACAATTCGCTCGTCGAGGCGCTGATCGCGGCGGGAGACCAGGGACGCGCACTGTCTGCCGGCGACTTCGTGCGGTGGTGCAGGCAGGTGATCGACCTCCTCGAACAGGTCCGGTCGACGTCGCCCGATCCGGAGGTCGGCAAGGCCGCAGGTCGTGCGGTCGCGGCGATCCGTCGCGGCGTCGTCGCCGTGGATGCTGCGTGACCCCACGCCGTGTGGTTGGATTCGCACGCCGTCCGAAGGCCCGAATCCGATGGTGGGGCGTTACGGTAGGTACAAAACTTGACACGTGAGCGGGAGGCGACGATGAGCGGCCCTTACGGACCGAACGACCCGAACGGGCAATGGGCCCAGGGACAGCAACCGGGCCAGGGCAATCCTGACCAGACCGGCGGCCAGTACGGTGCGCCTCAGTACGGTCAGCAGCCGCCCGCCCAGCCGTGGGGTCAGCAACCGGGTCAGCCGCAGCAGCCCGGGCAGCCGCAGTGGGGTCAGCAGCCGGGGCAGCCCCAGTGGGGTCAGCAGCCGCAACCCGGTCAGCTCGGACAGCCGGGCCCGGGGCAGTGGGGTCAGCAGCCGCAGCAGCCCGGGCAGCCGCAGTGGGGTCAGCAGCCGGGTCAGCCGCAGCAGTGGGGACCGGCGCCCGGTCAGCAGCAGTGGGGGCAGCCGCCGTCGTCGGGGAAGTCGAAGCTGCCGTTGATCATCGGCGGTGTGGTGGCGCTGCTGGTGATCGTCGGTATCGCCCTGGTGCTCGCGTTCACGGTGTTCGGCACGGACACCCTCGATCAGAAGGCGGCGGAGGACGGTGTCGAGCGCATCGTCACCGATTCGTACGGCGCCGAGAACGTGTCCGGTGTCACCTGCCCCTCGGGTCAGGAAGTGAAGAAGGGCAACAGTTTCACGTGCAGCCTCACCGTCGACGGTGAGAAGAAGCAGGTCACTCTCACCTTCACCGACGACAAGGGCACGTACGAGGTGAGCCGCCCCAGCTAGGCGGCTCACTCGGCCGTCACGGAACCCGCGCGGCGGCCACCTTTTTCATCGCCGTCGTGAGGCGTC
Organism: Rhodococcus sp. NPDC057014; assembly: GCF_042673295.1. Lineage (NCBI taxonomy): Bacteria > Bacillati > Actinomycetota > Actinomycetes > Mycobacteriales > Nocardiaceae > Rhodococcus > Rhodococcus sp. NPDC057014. The sequence continues at coordinate 12,338 of NZ_JBHUSF010000136.1, read as the reverse complement.
CCACGGAGTTCTCGATTCCGAGTTCGTCCGCCAGCCTGCCGAGCCGGTCCGCGTCGACCGGTTCGGCGGGCAGCGTGTCTTCGCGGGACAGTTCGACGTCCGCGTCGCGCACCACCCGCACCACCGGCAGTGCCGCGTCGAGATAGTCGGCCGCGGCGGCGAACTTCGCGCGCGCACCCTTCGCCATGTCCGATTCGGGATCGACGGCCGCGGCCCGCAGTGCGGCGAGCGATCCGTATTGCATGATCAGGCTGGACGCGGTTTTCTCGCCGATACCCTTCACGCCCGGCAGTCCGTCGGACGAGTCGCCGCGCAGCAGCGCGAGTTCGGCGTAGGCCTCGCCGGCCCGGTCGGTGGGCACCCCGTACTTGGCTGCCACCTCTTCGGGCCCGAGCAACTCTGCCTTGGCGAGTCCGCGCACCACGTACAGCACCCGCACGGGCACCGGGTCGTCCGTGACGACCTGCAGGAGGTCGCGGTCGCCGGTGACGACGACGACCGGGTCGCGGGTCTCGGTGGCGGCGAGGGTGCCGAGGACGTCGTCGGCTTCGAGGCCTTCCGCGCCTGCGGTCGCGATTCCGGTGGCGGCCAGGACATCCAGGATCATCGGGACCTGTGGCGAGAGGGTGTCGGGGACCTCTTCCTCGGCCCCGCCGGTGTCCTCGGCCACCCGGTGCGCCTTGTAGGTGGGCACCGCTTCGACGCGGAACGCGGGCCGCCAGTCCAGGTCGAGGCACACCGCGAGCCGGGACGGCTGGTGCTTGGTGATCAGTGCGGCCACCATGTCGGTGAATCCGCGCACTGCGTTGACGGATCGACCGTCGGGTGAGGTGATCGAGTCGGGTAGCGCGTAGTACGCGCGAAACCACAGGCTGGCACCGTCGAGGAGAAGCAGAGGCCCTGTCATGACCCTCATCCTGCCAAACCGGTTTAGCCTGAAGCCATGAGTTCCCTCGGCGCATCGACTTCACGTTTCCCGACGACCATCTATGCCGACCGGATCGCGCGCGCAGGCGCCCTGGCCCGCGATGCCGGACTCGACGGCCTCCTCATCACGCCCGGGCCCGATCTGCGGTATCTGCTGGGTTCGCGCGCGGAGTCGTTCGAACGGCTCACCTGCCTGGTGATTCCGGCGAACGGCGACACTGCGTCCGTGGTCGTGCCGCGGCTCGAACTGGCGGCGCTCACCGAATCCGCCACGTCCGAACTGGGTCTGACGGTCCGCGACTGGGTGGACGGGGTCGACCCGTACGCGCTGGTGTCGGGTTTGCTGCCGTCTCCGGCGCGGACCGCCGTCACGGATGCGATGCCGGCGCTGCACCTGATTCCGTTGTCGGAGGCGCTCGGGGCGCTGCCGGTCCTGGCGACCGACGTGCTGCGGGAGCTGCGGATGGTCAAGGACGACGCGGAGATCGACGCGTTGCGCCGGGCCGGTCAGGCCATCGACCGGGTCCACGCCCGGATGGGGGAGTTCCTGAAGGTCGGCCGCACCGAGGCCGAGGTGGCGGCCGACATCACGGCCGCGATCCTCGAGGAGGGGCACACCGAGGCGGCGTTCGTCATCGTCGGCTCGGGACCGCACGGCGCCGACCCGCACCACGAGGTGTCCGAGCGGGTCGTCGAGTCGGGTGACGTCGTGGTCATCGACATCGGTGGACCCGTCGAACCTGGTTACAACTCCGACTCCACCCGCACGTACAGCATGGGTGAACCCGATCCGGGTGTCGCCGGGAAGTTCGCGGTGCTCGAGCAGGCGCAGGCGGCGGCGGTCGCCCTGGTGCGTCCCGGCGTCACCGCCGAGGCGGTCGACGCGGCCGCCAGGGACCTGCTGGCCGCGCAGGGTCTCGCCGAGGTGTTCGTGCACCGGACCGGGCACGGAATCGGTCTGTCGGTGCACGAGGAGCCGTACATCGTCTCGGGTAACGCGATCGCACTGACCGAGGGGATGGCCTTCAGCGTGGAACCGGGAATCTACTTCCGTGGGGAGTGGGGTGCCCGGATCGAGGACATCGTCATCGTGACCGCGGACGGCTGTGAGCCGGTCAACACCCGGCCGCACGGGCTGACGGTTCTGCCGGGCTGAGCACGCCGGGGGGAGCGGGAGTGTGCGGGGCGGTGCGGCGCGGGTAGTAACATCTCCCATTTGTTCACGACCGCACTCGCCGCTGCACGTCCGCGGAGAGTCGGGATCACAGATCAACCGAAGGTGTCATGGAAAGCGTCGCCCCGAAGGTAACCGTCGTCGTCCCGACCTACAACGAACGCGACAACCTGCCCAAGATCGTCGAGCTTCTCGCGGCGTTGGCCATCCCGAACCTGCACGTGCTGGTCGTCGACGACAACTCGCCGGACGGCACCGGTGAGGTCGCCGACAGGCTCGCGCAGAGCGGTCCGATCCCGGTCGGTGTGCTGCACCGGACCGTGAAGGACGGCCTCGGGCGGGCCTACGTCGCCGGCATGACGCGGGCGCTGTCCGAGGGCGCGGACATCGTGATCCAGATGGACGCCGACCTGTCGCACCCCACCGAGGCCATCCCGCGGATGGTGGAGACGCTGACGACGACGGATGCGGCCGTCGTGCTCGGCTCCCGCTACGTGGCGGGCGGCGCGGTCGCCAGCGACTGGCCCTGGCACCGCAAGGCGCTGTCGGCGTGGGCGAACTTCTACGTCAACGCGATCCTGCGGTTGCGGGTCAAGGACGCCACCGCCGGCTTCAAGGCGTGGCACGCGGACACGCTGCGGGCCATCGACGTCGAGGGTGTGCAGAGCAACGGGTACGCGTTCCAGGTGGAGATGAACTACCGGGTGGTGCAACGCGGCATGACGATCGCCGAGGTCCCGATCCGGTTCGAGGAACGCACCGACGGCGTGTCCAAGATGAGCCTCGCGGTGCAACTCGAGTCGGCGCGGGTCCCGTGGAAGCTGCGGTTCAGTCGTGACGCAGCGCAGCCGAGCCGAGTACGCGGCTGACGGCGATCTCCACGACCACCCGTGTCGGGTTCACCCGGGGCTGGCGGTACCTCGCGGCGTAGCGGGCCACGGCGTCGGCGACGGATTCGGGGTCGGTGAGGACCCGGGCGGGACCTTCGAGCGTCATCCAGCGCGGTCCGTCCACCTGGCTGACCGCGCCGTACCCTCCGCGTTCGGCGTTGAGGGCCTTCTGCGAGGAGCCGTTGGTGATGACCCGTGCCAGCCCGTGCTCCTGATCCCAGGTGAAGCCGACGGCGACGACGTGCGGGGTGCCGTTCTTGCGGAGCGTGGTGAGCGTCCCGAGGTGGTATTCGCCGAGGAAGGCGAGCGCCGCGTCGGGCAGGCGGATCGGGGTGGAGGGGGTGCGGTCCATCCCCCGACGGTAATCCAGGACACTGGACGGGTGAGCCTGGGATCGAAGAAGAACAGCGGAAAGCCCGACGACGGGGTGGTACTCCTGCTCGGTGGTCGCAGCGAGATCGGCCTCGAGATCGCCTCCCGGCTCGCGCCCGGCCGCACGATCGTCCTCGCCGCCCGTCGCAGCACCGAACTCGCCGCGGAGCGGCAGGCGCTGCTCGATGCGGGCGCGTCCGCGGTGGACTGCGTGGAATTCGACGCCGACGACCTCGACAGCCACGAAAAGCTGCTGAGATCCGTCGTCGACGCCCACGGCCCGCTGTCGGTGGCGGTGCTGGCGTTCGGCATTCTGGGTGACCAGGCGCGCGCCGAGCGGGACGCACGGCACGCCGTCGCCGTGGTCCACACCGACTACGTCGCGCAGGTCTCTGTGCTCACCCACCTCGCCACCCTGCTCCGGGAGCAGCGGTCGGGACGGATCGTGGTGTTCTCGTCCGTCGCGGGTGTCCGGGTGCGCCGCGCCAACTACGTCTACGGGTCGGCGAAGGCCGGCCTGGACGGGTTCGCGTCCGGTCTGGGTGACGCCCTCCACGGCAGTGGTGTGTCCCTGCTGCTCGTGCGATCCGGCTTCGTGATCGGCCGGATGACCGAGGGAATGTCGCCCGCGCCGATGTCGAGCACGCCCGGGCAGGTCGCGGACGCGGTCGTGCGGGGCCTGCGCCGCGGCGCAGGCCGAGTGTGGGTGCCGGGACGGTTGCGACCGGTGTTCTTCGTCATGCGACTGCTGCCGCAGGCGATCTGGCGCCGGATGCCGCGATGACCGACCCGATCGTCGTCGTCGGGATCGGTGCCGACGGGTGGGACGGTCTGTCGCCGTCTGCACGGCGCGAGATCGAGGCCGCCGACGTCGTGATGGGTTCGGGGCGCCAACTCGCCCTGATTCCCGAGTCGCCTGCGGTGCGGGTGGCCTGGCCGTCGCCGCTCGTCCCGGCGCTGCCCGGCCTGTTCGAGCAGCATCACGGCCGGCGGGTCTGCGTGCTGGCCAGCGGAGACCCGATGTTCCACGGCATCGGTGTCACCCTCGTCGACCTTCTCGGCGCGGACCGGGTGCGGGTGATCCCGCATCCGTCGTCCGCCACCCTGGCCTGCGCCCGCCTGGGCTGGGCGGCGCACGACACACCGGTGGTCAGTCTCGTGAACCGGCCCGTGGACACGCTCGTGCCGGCACTCGGCGATCGGACGCGATTGCTGGTCCTGAGCCGCGACGAGCACACCCCCGCGGCCGTGGCCGAACTCCTGACGGAACGAGGATTCGGACCGTCGCGCCTCACCGTGCTCGGCGAACTGGGCGGACCCGGCGAGTCGAGGCTCGATGGAACGGCGTCGGCGTGGTCGCACGAGCCGGGGCCCCGGCTGAACGTGATCGCGATCGACTGCCGCGCCGAGTCCGGCGCCCTCCGGCTGACCCGGCTGCCGGGACTGCCGGATGCCGCGTTCACCGGTGACGGGCAGATGACCAAACACGAGGTCCGCGCCCTGACGCTGTGCGCCCTCGCACCCGCGGCGGGGGAGGTGCTGTGGGACGTGGGAGGCGGATCGGGCACGATCGCGATCGAATGGATGCGCACCCACCCTCTTTGCCGGGCAGTGACTTTCGAGCGCAGCGCGGCACGCGTCGACCAGATCACGTCGAACGCCGCAGCGCTCGGGGTGCCGTCCCTCGCGGTGTTCGGCGACGCACCCGTGGCCTTCGGGGACGTGCCCGCCGACCTGTCCGCTCCGGACGCGATCTTCGTCGGCGGTGGCGTCACCCAGGACGGTCTGCTGGACGAGTGCTGGTCCCGGCTCCGGGTCGGTGGCCGGATGGTAGCCAACGCGGTGACGGCGGAATCGGAAGCGCTCCTGCTGCAGTGGTTCTCGCACTGCGGCGGGCAGCTCCGCAAATTTCAGGTGTACCGGGGCGAGCCTCTCGGTGGGTTCACCGCGTGGCGGCCGCAACTGCCGGTGGCGCAGTGGTCGGTGACGAAGCAGTCGAAAGGTGTTGTGGCATGACGGTGTACTTCATCGGAGCCGGTCCCGGTGCGGCCGACCTGATCACGGTCCGCGCGCAGCGGATCATCGCGGCCAGCCCGGTCTGCCTGTACGCGGGCAGCCTCGTCCCGCAGGAACTCCTGGCGGAATGCCCCGAGGGGGCGCGGGTGATCGACACGGCGCGTCTGAGTCTCGACGAGATCGTCGCCTTGCTGATCGAGGCCGACGCGGCCGGTCAGGACGTCGCGCGACTGCATTCGGGTGACCCGTCGATCTTCAGTGCCGTCGCCGAACAGGTCCGCCGGCTCGAATCCGCCGGGGTCGCGTACCAGGTGGTGCCCGGGGTTCCCGCGTTCACCGCGGCGGCGGCGTCGCTGGGGCGGGAACTGACCGTTCCCGGTGTCTCGCAGTCGATCGTGCTGACCCGCGTGTCCACCCTGTCGACCGCGATGCCGGAGGGTGAGGACCTGCGTTCCCTCGGCCGCAGCGGCGCCACGATGGTGGTGCACCTGGGTGCGCACCGGATCGATCAGATCGCCGAAGAACTCACCGAGAACTACGGCCGCGACTGTCCGGCCGCTGTCGTCGCGTTCGCGTCGCGTCCCGACGAGGTCGTGCTGCGCGGCACCCTGGCCACCATCGCCGATCAGGTGAAGGCGGCGGGCGTCACGAAGACCGCCGTGGTGATCGTCGGTAGAGTGCTTGCTGCCGAAGGGTTTCCGGACAGCTACCTGTATTCCGCCACTCGCGAGCGCACCACCCACTGAGCGTGACGCGGATCCTGATCCTCGGCGGAACCGGGGAGGCCCGCGTGCTCGCGGCGGCGCTCGCGGACGTTCCGGGTGTCGAGGCCGTGTCCTCCCTCGCCGGCCGGGTCCGTGACCCGCGCCTGCCCGTCGGTGACGTGCGGATCGGCGGTTTCGGGGGAGCGGACGGCCTCGCGGAGTGGCTGCGCGCGCATCCCGTCGACGCGATCGTGGACGCGACGCACCCGTTCGCGGCGCAGATCACGCGCAACGCCGCCGATGCCGCGCACCGTCGCGGCATCCCGCTGGTGGTTCTCCGTCGCCCCGAGTGGTCGCCGCGTCCGGGTGAACATTGGCACGGCGCCGCGGACCTCGCCGACGCCGCCGAACTGCTGCCCGATCTGGGAACGAGGGTCTTTCTCACCATCGGCAGGCAGGGCGTCGATGCGTTCGCGGACCTGCAGGCACTGTGGTTCCTGGTCCGCGCGATCGATCCGCCCGACGTAGCGATGCCGCCGCACTCGACCCTGCTCCTGGCCCGCGGGCCGTTCGCGGTCGCCGACGAGTCCGCACTGATGCGTGAGCACCGCATCGACGTCCTCGTCACCAAGAACAGCGGAGGCGGTCAGACCGACGCGAAACTGGACGCGGCACGCGCGCTGGGCATCCCGGTACTGATGATCCGCCGTCCGCCGTTGCCGCCGGCGACGGAAACGGTCGACGACGTCGCGGGAGCCATCGCCTGGGTCGGCACGCTCACGCGACGATGACCCGGCCGGTCCGGTCAGCAGGCCGGTGCCGGCGCATCCTCGGACAGGGGCTTGCCCTCCGGTTCGGTGTAGAACGCGAGCAGGACCAGCGGTTCCGTACCCAGATTGGAACCCTCGTGGACGTGATCGCTGCCGTGATCCTCGGTGATCGCCTGACCGGCGGTCGTCACCGCGGTCGTGCAGTCCTGCAGCGTGCGCGTCAGCACACCCGATTCGACGAAGGCGTACACCGGGCCGTCGTGGTAGTGCCACCCCGTCGTGCCGCCGGGGGCGATCTCGATGCGCCGTAGCGTCAGATCCGTGCCCGCCGAACTTCCGGCGACCGCCGGCACCGTCGTCTCGAACAGAATCTGTGCGGTCACCCCCGAAGACGGCGTGGCCTGGGCGGGGGAGGCGGACAGCGCCGCGGCGACGGCACAGGACAAGACGACCACACTCGATCTGAGGAGCATCGTGACGACCTCTCGGCGCGCTGGCCCTGCACACTGCGCGCAGGCGTCCAGGGGGAGTGCATTACGGCGTGTCCAGGGTAGGGCCACGGACCGTGCGGCCGAGGGGATATCCGCGAAATCCGATCGGCGTGCAGACTAGGTCGGAGACTCGGCGACACGATAGTGGTGACGTCTGAAGTATTGCGGAGCGGAACGGCGGGACGGGTATGACGATCGAGCAGTTGCTGACCACGCATTTTCCGGATGATCCCGTGATGGATGCGGCGTTTGCCTCGGCGCTGCTGCGGCGCACGGGGCGAGACCCGAATGCCTCTGGGCTGGTGCGGATCTACAGTCCCGCGCGGACACTGTCGTTCGGGCGGCTGGACGCTGTTCGGCCGCAGTTTCCGGCTGCGGCCGCGGCGGCGCGGCACCACGGGTTCACGCCCGTCGTGCGGGGCGCGGGCGGTCGGGCTGCGGCATACCACGAGCAGACCCTCGTCGTGGAGATCGTCTCCCCGGACACGGAGGGCATCGTCGGGGCCCGGCCCCGCTTCCAGCGCCTCACCCCGAGGATCGTCGCCGTACTGAGGACGCTCGGCGTCGATGCTCTCATCGGACCGGTTCCCGGTGAGTACTGCCCCGGTGATTGGACGGTGAACGGTGGGGGCCGCGTCAAGTTGGCGGGGACCGCGCAGCGAATCGTCGCCGGCGCGTGGCTTTTCGGCTTCGAACTCGTGGTCGCCGATCCGGATCCCGTGCGGGCGGTGCTCGCCGATGTCAACTCCGCCCTCGAGTTGGAGTTCGACCCCGCCACGGCGGCGTCCCTCACCGACCTGAACCCGGCTCTCGGTCTCGAACAGGTTCGGGCCGCGATCCTCGCCGAGATCGGCGCAGTCCACGAACTGACCGCAGACCCCGACCTCCTCGCGGAGGCCGCGAACCTGCGCGACGCACACGTGGCGTGATCGGCCCCGGAAATCGGGGCTTCCTGTACGAGCCACACGTTAACTGTTGCAGAGCAGTGGGTTTCGTGACCCCGCCGTGCGCCGCCAGCGGCTTCTCGAGCGTTCTGTTCCGGAGAACGCAGGGTTCGGTACAAACCGTTGGACCCCACTTCTGCCTGCTTCTAGCGTTGTCGCAAAGCCGTCCGGTGTGACGTGCAGCACGTGGACAACACGGCGACACGTCGGAAATGTGTGGAGGAGCCCAGCATGAGTCTGCAGAACCGTCTGACCGAGAAATTCGGAATCGAACACCCGGTAGTCCTTGCACCGATGGACTACGTCTCCGATTGGCGATTGGCCACCGCCGTGGCCGAGGCCGGTGGGCTGGGACTCATCGGCGGCGGATACGGCGACGAGGCCTGGTTGCGCGATCAGTTCGACCACGTGCCTACCGGCGCGGTCGGTTGTGGCTTCATCACGTGGTCCATGGCGCGGCAACCGCGGCTCCTCGAGAAGACGATCGGCTACCGGCCTGCGGCGATCTTTCTCTCCTTCGCCGACCCGGCGCCGCATGCGCCTGCGATCCGTGCCGCGGGAATCCCGCTGATCTGCCAGGTGCACGATGTCGACCAGGCGCGCCGGGCGGTCGAGGTGGGGGCGAGCGTCGTCGCTGCTCAGGGCGGAGAGGCGGGCGGCCACGGGACGGGGGCACGATCGACGTTCACGCTGGTGCCCGAGATCGCCGATGTCCTTCGGCGGGAGGCGCCGGACGTGATGCTGCTGGCGGCCGGTGGAATCGGCGACGGCCGGGGCCTGGCAGCCGCGCTCGCGCTCGGAGCCGACGGCGCCCTCGTCGGGACCAGGTTCTGGGCGGCGGAGGAGGCGGCGATTCCGCGTGCCGCCCAGCACCGCGCGCTGTCGGCGGGTGGTGACGACACGATCAGGCAGAGCGCCTTCGACATCGTGCGCGAGAAGCCCTGGCCGACTCGGTACACGGGGCGAGTCCTGCACAACGACTTCCTTCGGCGGTGGCACGGCGACGAGCCGGGCCTGCGGGGCGGGCTCCGGGAGAGGCAGGCGCAATTCGTGGCTGCGGTGAAGGCCGAGGACTACGACGTCGCGAATCTGATCGTCGGTGAGGTCGTCGGACAGATCGATCGTGTCGACACCGTCGCGTCGATCATCGACGAGATGGTCGGCACGGCCTGCTCGATCCTGGGCCGCACTTCCCACGACCTGGCGGCGATCGGCTCCTAGCGCCCGATCGGTGCGACCTCGCAAACCCTCACCCCGCGCGTCCCCCAGAAGGATTCCCCATGACCAGCCAGTCCGTTTCACCACCTGCTCTTGCGAGCGGTGGAGCGAAGAGCAGTCTTCGCAAGATCATCACCGCGTCCAGCGTCGGAACGTTGATCGAATGGTACGACTTCTACATCTACGGCAGTCTCGCCGTCGTGTTCTCAGGGATGTTCTTTCCCGAAGGAAACGGAACCGCAGCACTACTCGTCACGATTGCCGCCTTCGGAACGGGCTTCGTCGTACGCCCCATCGGCGCAATCGTGTTCGGCAGAATGGGGGACCGGGTCGGACGTAAGAAGACGTTCTTGACCACCCTGCTCATCATGGGCGGCGCCACCACGATGCTCGGACTGATGCCCACCTACGACCACATCGGAATCCTGGCGCCGATACTGCTGGTGACATTGCGGCTGCTGCAGGGTCTCGCGATCGGCGGTGAGTACGGGGGTGCCGTCGTCTACATCGCGGAGAACTCGCCTTCGAAGAAACGCGGAGCCCTCACGAGTGTTCTCCAAACCACCGCGACCGGCGGTCTGCTGCTGTCGATCGGCGTCATCGTGCTCTGCCGGGTCGGGTTGGGCGAGGAGGCATTCAACTCGTGGGGCTGGCGGATCCCGTTCCTCCTGTCCGCGGTCCTGGTGCTCTTCTCGCTGAAGATCCGCATGAAGATGCACGAGTCGCCGGTGTTCGAGGAGATGCGACGGACCGGCAACCTCTCGCGTTCCCCGATCAAGGATGCCGTCGCGCACAAGCCGTCCTTTGCGTTGCTCCTCGTCGTGGTCTTCGGGGTGACGGCTGGTCTGGGGGTCGCCTGGTACACGAGCCAGTTCTACACGCTGTACTTCCTGCAGACGATATTGAAGATCGACTTCCTCACAGCCAATGTCTCCGTCGGGATCGCACTGGTCATTGCGACACCGTTCTTCGTCCTCTTCGGCAAGCTGTCCGACAAGCACGGGCGGACCCGGATCATCCTGTGCGGACTGGTCTTGTCGGCAGCCGGCTACCTTCCGCTGTTCGCGTGGATTCGACACGCCGCCGTCCACGGCGACCAGTTCCAGATGGCCCTGGCACTGACGATCCAGGTCGTCTTCGTCACCATGATCTACGGGCCCACGGCGGCCTTCCTGTCCGAGTTGTTCCCACCGCAGATCCGCTACACCGGACTGTCCCTGGCCTACCACATCGGGACCGGCGTGTTCGGTGGCTTCACCCCTCTGGTGGCGCTCTCGCTCAACACCGCGACCGGAAACGTCCTCGCCGGACTGATCTATCCCGTCGCGGTCACCGCGGTCACAGCAATGGTGTTCGTGCTGACGTTGCGGCGGGGAGTGGACAGCCCGATAGTCCGGCGGGCGTGGAAGCAGATCGATTCTGAGTACTCGTCATGAGACACCCGGCCCGGTATGGGCGGTCGCAGGCGAACGGCCCAGGCCGACCCGGCGAAGTGGACACCCGCGTCACTGCACTGATCCGTGCCACCGATTCGTTCTTTCTCGCGACCGTGACGCCCTCCGGGTGGCCGTACATCCAACACCGGGGCGGACCGCCCGGCTTCGTGCACGTGCTCGATCCCTCGACGATTGCGCTCGCGGACTACCCGGGAAATCTGCAGTTCGTCACGATCGGCAACCTCGACGAGAACGACGCGGTGGCTCTCTTCTTCATCGACTATCCCACCCGCACCAGAGTCAAGGTTTACGGACGGGCCGAGGTCGTCGAGCGTGCCGACGATCCGGATCTCGTCGCCAGGCTTCTCACCACGCCTGACGGGGTCGTGAACGCCGGCTGCGACCGCGCGCTCGTCGTCCACGTCGAAGCGCTGGACCGGAACTGCGCGAAGCACATTCCCCCGAAGTACGGCGAGGCGCGAATGCGGGAATCGCTGACGTTGGCCCGCAAGGGATTGCAGGACCAAATCGATATCCTGAAATCCCGTAATGCCGAACTGGAGCGGGAGATCGCGCAACTGCGTGGCGGCGGTGACGGTCAGCGCCGTTGACGGACGGTGGCGCCGCCGGGTGGGGGAGAGTTGCGGATCGCGGCGTCCCGCAACACCCGCAGCAGCGGTGTCACCCGGTTGCGGCGGTACACGAACCTCACGACCGCGGGCGGCGCACCGACCAGCGGGACGAACCGGACGTTGCGGTGGTTCACGCGCCTGCGGGCGACTTCCGGAACCGTGCCCACACCGCGATCCGCGGCGATCAGTTCGAGCCACTCGTCGAAGTTCGAGCACGTCACCACCGGGCCGTCGTGGTTCGGCCACAGATCCTCGGACGTGGTGCCGCTGAGGGTGTTGATGACCAGGGGAAGCGTCCCGAACTCCGCCCAGTCGATGGACTCGCGGGTCGCGAGAGGCGACGCCGTCGAGACCGCCGCGATCCGCTGCTCCTCGAACAGCGGATGCTGCACGAACTCGTCGCCCGGGACGTCCCGGCGGACGACAGCTGCGTCCACGGTGGCGTTGTTCAGTGCGGCGATGGGGTCGTCGCAGCGACGCGGAACCACAGTGGCGCGGGAGTTCCTCTCGACGTCGTCGATCACCTGCTGCGCCCACGGATCGGGGAGGAGCCAACTGAAGCCCAGGGCGAGGGTTCGGGTGGTGTACAGCGCCACCGCGGAATCGAGATCACCGAGGATGACGCGCACCTTCTCGACGAACCCGGCGCCGTCCTCGGTGAGGGCGAGCGCACGCGAGGTCCGGTCGAACAACCGCACGCCGAGCGAGGCCTCGAGTTGCTGCACCGTTCGGGTCAGCGCCGGTTGCGTGATGTGGAGCGCGGT
>NZ_JBHUSF010000135.1:0-22347 GCF_042673295.1 Rhodococcus sp. NPDC057014 | reverse complement strand
CGACTCCCCTTTCGTGGAGTCGTCCGACCCGGTTCGACGCCAACCACCGGTGACCTGGGGAGACGGTAAGTGGACCTACTGAGCAAATACAGCGATCAGCTGATCGACGCGTTCTGGACGACGGTGCAGCTGACCGCGTTCTCGGCTGTCGGTGCTCTGATACTCGGCACCATCCTCGCGGCCATGAGGGTGTCGCCGATCCCGGTTGCGCGCGGCGTCGGCGCGGCGTACGTGACGATCTTCCGGAACACTCCCCTGACGCTCATCATCATCTTCTGCTCGTTCGGGCTCTTCCAGACGATGGGCGTCAAGCTCGCCCCCGAGCAGTCACCGACGTTCTTCGAGGAGAACAACTTCCGGCTCGCCGTGCTCGGCCTCAGCATCTACACCGCGGCCTTCGTCTGCGAGTCGCTGCGGTCCGGTATCAACACCGTGCACGTCGGCCAGGCGGAGGCGGGCCGGTCGCTCGGTCTCACGTTCTCCCAGAATCTGCGGCTCATCGTGCTGCCGCAGGCATTCCGCGCGGTCACCGCGCCCCTCGGCAGCGTGCTGATCGCCCTGACGAAGAACACGACGATCGCCTCGGTGATCGGCGTGGCGGAGGCATCGCTCCTGATGAAGGAAATGATCGAGAACGAGGCCGCCATCTTCGTCGTCGGTGGCATCTTCGCGCTCGGATTCGTGATCCTGACCCTGCCGATGGGGCTCCTGTTCGGATACCTGAGCAAGCGATTCGAGGTTGCACGATGAGCAATTCCGCCACCGTCCTCTACGACGCGCCGGGACCGAAGGCGAAGAACATCTACCGCCTGATCTCGGTGGCCGTCGCCCTCGCGCTGCTGGTAATCGGCTACTTCGTCTACGCCGCACTCGACGACAAGGGCCAGCTGACCGCGGCGAAATGGGAACCGTTCACCGAATCGACCTCGTGGACCACCTATCTCATTCCCGGCATCCGCGGCACCCTCGTCGCGGCCGCCGTGTCGATCGTGTTCGCGTTGATCCTCGGCGCGATCCTCGGCATCGGACGCCTGTCGGACCACCGCCCGGTGCGATGGGTCGCGGGCGGGATCGTCGAACTGTTCCGCGCCATCCCGGTGCTGATCCTGATGATCTTCTCGTACCAGTTGTTCGCCGAGTACGAGGTGTTCAAGTCGAAATACCTTGCGCTCGCCGCGGTCATCGTGGGCCTCACGCTGTACAACGGCTCGGTGATCGCCGAAATCGTCCGGGCAGGCATCAACTCGCTTCCCAAGGGCCAGAGCGAGGCCGCCATGGCACTGGGGATGCGCAAGAGCCAGGTCATGCGCACCATTTTGCTGCCGCAGGCCGTCACGGCGATGCTCCCCGCGATCATCTCGCAGATGGTGGTCGCCCTGAAGGACTCCGCGCTCGGTTACCTCATCGGCTACGTCGAAGTGGTGCGGTCGGGTCAGCAACTCGGTGCGTTCTACGGCAACTACCTGCCTGCCCTGATCGTGGTGGCGATCATCATGATCGTCCTCAACTACACGCTCACCGTGGTGGCGACCAGGGTGGAGAAGCGGCTGCGGGCCGCCCGGAAGGGCGGCGGGCCCCGGGGGGCCGTTCCCGAGCTTCCCGCGGTGTCCGTTCCGGGCATGGACATCACCGACAAGCGGCTGTGACGCGGGATCGCTTCCGAGACGAACAACACCGCGTCTGAGACGGCAACTGCGGTCGGATGGGAACTCGGTTCCCGTCCGACCGCAGTGTCATTCGTCGTGCCGTAGTCCGGTCGTGATCGTGGTCAGGTTTCGTCGAACAGGCCGTCGGTGTCCGCGCCGGCACGGTCGAGTTGCTCCTTGACGACCTCGAACGCCATGCCCTGGGGGAACCCACGGCGCGCCAGCATGGACACCAGCCGGCGGACTGCCCGGTCACGGTCGTCCGCCGCCACGGTGCGCAACTTCTTCGCAACCAGTTCGGTGGCTCGCGCTCGTTCGTCTTCGCTGTCGATCTGCGCGAGGGCTTCGGTGGCGTCTTCCTGACCGATGCCTTTGCGGCGCAGCTCCATTGCGAGCGCACGCTTCCCCTTGCCGGAGTACGTGTGCCGCGAATGCACCCACTGCTGGGCGAAGTCGGCGTCGTTGACGAGCCCGACCTCGGTGAGCCGATCCAGTACACGCTCGGCGATGTCGGCCGAGTAGCCCTTCTTCGCCAGACGGTCGGACAACTCCGCTCGACTCCGGGCACGGTCCGTCAGGAGACGCAGGCACAGATCCTTCGCCTGCGTCTCCGTTCCACCTTCGCCAGTGGGACGCACGGCGGCGCCTAGAACTCGACCGGCGCGGCGTCGTCCGTAGCAGCAGCAGTGACGTCGGCGCCGATTCCGAGCTTTTCCTTGATCTTCTTCTCGATCTCGTCCCGGATGTCGGTGTTCTCCAACAGGAACTTGCGGGCGTTCTCCTTGCCCTGCCCCAGCTGGTCGCCTTCGTAGGTGTACCAGGAACCCGACTTGCGGATGAACCCGTGTTCGACACCCATGTCGATCAGCGAGCCTTCCTTGCTGATTCCCTGGCCGTAGAGAATGTCGAACTCAGCCTGCTTGAACGGCGGCGCGACCTTGTTCTTGACCACCTTGACGCGCGTGCGGTTACCCACCGCGTCGGTGCCGTCCTTCAGGGTCTCGATCCGCCGCACGTCGAGGCGAACGGACGAGTAGAACTTCAACGCCTTACCACCGGTGGTGGTCTCGGGGGAACCGAACATGACGCCGATCTTCTCGCGCAGCTGGTTGATGAAGATCGCGGTGGTGCCGGAGTTGCTGAGCGCGCCGGTCATCTTCCGGAGCGCCTGGCTCATCAGACGTGCCTGCAGACCCACGTGGCTGTCGCCCATCTCGCCCTCGATCTCGGCGCGCGGGACGAGCGCGGCCACGGAGTCGACGACGAGGATGTCGAGGGCGCCGGAGCGGATCAGCATGTCTGCGATCTCGAGCGCCTGCTCACCGGTGTCGGGCTGCGACACCAGCAGTGCGTCGGTGTCGACACCGAGCTTCTGGGCGTAGTCGGGGTCGAGTGCGTGCTCGGCGTCGATGAACGCGGCGATGCCGCCGGCCGCCTGGGCGTTGGCGACCGCGTGCAGAGCGACGGTGGTCTTACCCGAGGATTCCGGGCCGTAGATCTCGACGACACGGCCGCGGGGCAGCCCGCCGATGCCGAGGGCGACGTCCAGCGAGATGGAACCGGTCGGGATGACGGCGATGGGCTGACGGACACCTTCGCCCAGGCGCATCACCGAGCCCTTGCCGAAGTTCTTGTCGATCTGCGCCAGCGCGAGGTCGAGCGCCTTGTCTCGATCGTGTGCCTGTGGTGCCATCGTCGTCCCCATTCTCGAGTCTCATCAGTGATCTGCGGTCAGGTTAGATCCAGGTACCGACAAGAACCGTGACCACCGAACATCTCCAGCATAGGGGAACGTGTGTTCGATTGGTGCGACCGGCCCGTTCGACACGCCGGATCTCTACCGGCGCTGCGGTGGAACGTCGAACTCGGCGCAGAGTTCACGCCACACCTCGCGGGGCTCCCGGCCGTCCTCGATGGCCTCGGCGGCGGTCTTGCCCCCGAGACTGAGCAGCACGTGGTCGACGAGTAGTGCGTCGCCGCGCATCTGCCCGAACTCCTCGCGGACGAGTTCGTGAAATTCTGTCAGTCGCACGCGTCCACGCTAGCCCAACCCCGGGCGGGACTCTCACCGCAGCGCGTCGCGGCACACCTCCACCGGATCCGCCACGTCCGCGATGCTCCGCGCGGCCCGCTGCGCGGCCTCCGCGTGGGCGCCGTTCGAGAGCACCTGGTCGACCGCCGCACGGAGCGCCGCGGCGCTCGGGGGACGCACCACGACGGCACTCCCCTGCCGCGCGGCGCGATTCGCGAGTTCCCACTGATCGCCGCCGCCGGGGACCACCACCGCCGGGACACCTGCGAGCAGGGCCTTCGCCAGCATCCCGTGGCCCCCGCCGCAGACGACGGCGGAGGCCTCGCGAAGCATCGCGTCCTGACGGCCGAGACCCGCTCGCACCCAGGGCGGAACCGCGGACGGCGATCCGTCCAGGATGGACGCGATCACGCGGACGCCGGCCCCGTCGAGCCCGGCGAGCGTCGTCTCGAGCATGCCCTCGGCACCGGTGAACGCGGTCGACGGAGCCACCATGACCAGCGGATCGGTGCCGTCCGGCGGCACGAGCACCTCGTTCGTCGGTTCCCACAGCAGCGGCCCGACCACGTGCGCCTCGGCGGGCCAGTCCGGTCTCGGTACCTCGAGCGCGGGGAGCGTCGCGATCAGCCGGCGCACCGGTCCCGGATCCTTCGCCGGCAGCCCGACGCCGACCCGGGCCTCGGAACGCTGCCGCCCGCCCTGCCGGATCGACCGTGCCGTCGCCGCCCGCATGAGCGTGTCGCGGGCCCGGCCCCGGATTCCCACACCCGGAGCCAACCCGCTTCCGATGGGCGGCAATCCCCGGGACGCCGCGTACAGCGGGTGCGGGGACAACTCGACCCACGGGATCCCCAGCCGCTCCGCCGCCATGCCGCCACCTGCGGTGAGGACGTCCGAGACCACGAGATCGGGTCCCATCGCGCGCAGGTCGGGAAGCAACTCGGTGGAGATGTGCGCGGCGCGGGCGTGGATGCGCGCGCCCGCGTCGAGGTCGTCGTCCGTCGGGCGGGGTGCAAGACCTTTCAGCAACTCGGCAGGCACCCCCGCTGCCCGCGCGCGCTCGACCCACCGGGTGCCGGTGAACAGGACCGGTTCGTCCCCGGCCTCGATGAAAGCGAGGCACAACGCCAGGGCGGGAAAGGCATGTCCGGGATCAGGCCCGGCGACCACGGCGACTCGCACGAAGCACAGGGTGTCACACGGTCGGCGTCACCGTTTCTCGAACACGGCTTCGGCCGCGGCGAGGGACCGCGCACGGTCGGCGGGGACGAGTCCGATCCGGGTGCGACGGTCGAGGAGGTCGTCGACGTCGAGTGCGCCCTCGTGGGTCACCGCGAACTCGAACTCGGCGCGGCTCACGTCCACGCCCTCGGCGATCGGGGCCAGTAGTCCGGGGTCGGCGGCAGCGATCAGCGCCGCCTCCGTTCCGTAGCGGGCGAGCAGCGTCGGCGGGGCCGAAACCTGCCGCAGCGCTTCGGGAGTCGCGGCGCCGACGAGCGGGAGGGCACGCGTCCGGCACGCGCGAGCGTCCAGTCCCGCCGCCGCCACCGCGGCGTCGACGGCGTCCTCCGCCATCTTCCGGTACGTGGTCAGCTTGCCGCCCACCACACTGACCAGACCGGTGTCCGAACGGAGGACGGCATGGTTGCGCGAGAGGTCGGCGGTCGATCCGTCGCCGGTGTCGAGCAGCGGTCGCAGTCCGGCGAACGCGCCGAGGACGTCCGAACGCCGCAAGGGCACCTCGAGTGCGGTGTTGACCGTGTCGAGCAGGAAGTCGATCTCCTGCTCCGACGCTTCCGGAACGTCGGGGACGGGTCCCGGCGCCGCCTCGTCGGTCAGGCCGAGGTACACGCGACCGAGCTGTGCGGGCAGGGCGAAGACGAAACGGTTGGTCTCACCGGGGATCGGAACCGTGAGCGCCGCGGTCGGGTTCCCGAGCCGTTCCGCCGGCAGGACCAGATGTGTGCCGCGACTGGGTCGCAGCGTGATCGACGGATCGATCTCACCCGACCACACGCCTGCCGCGTTGACGACGGCGCGCGCCGTGATCGACAGTTCCGAGCCGGTCAGCTCGTCGCGCAGGGTCGCGGACGTCCCGGTCACGTCGTAGGCGCCCGTACGGGTGAGCACCTTCGCGCCGTGGAGCGCAGCGGTGCGGGCGAGGGACACCACGAGCCTGGCGTCGTCGACCAGCTGGCCGTCGAAGGCCATCAGGCCGCCCCGAAGACCGTCCCGGCGCACCGCGGGGGCCAGTTCGACCACCCGGTCCGCCCCGACCGTCCGCGACCGCGGCAGGATCGCCGACGGTGTGCGAGCGCTCGCACGGAGCAGGTCACCGGCCAGGAATCCCGTGCGGACGAGGGACTTTCCGAACAGCGTCGTGGAATCGAGGACGGGGACGAGCTGTGGCAGCGCCCGGACGAGGTGGGGCGCGGTGCGAGTCATGAGGATTCCGCGTTCGACCGCACTCTCGCGGGCGATGCCGACATTGCCCGACGCCAGGTAGCGCAGCCCGCCGTGGGCGAGTTTCGAACTCCACCGGCTGGTTCCGAACGCGAGGTCCCGCTTCTCCACGAGCACGACGTCGAGGCCGCGTGACGCCGCATCGAGTGCGACGCCGACGCCGGTCACTCCGCCGCCGATCACCAGGACGTCGACGCGTGCGCCGTCCGACAATTGGTCGAGCTCGCGTGTCCGTCGTGCGGCGTTCAGCGCCGACGAGCGGCTCACGGACGGCGTGCTGGGGTGGGTCACCGGTCTCCTCGATCTGTCGAGTGGGTGTCGGCTGCGTCGGGTGCCAGATAGGCGCCGACGGCGTGCCGGAGTTGTTCGGTCAGGGCGTCGCCGGGAAGTTCCTCGGCGACCATCACGGCCGACTGGACCGCGGACTGGGCGATCAGCAGGACCATGGTGGCGATCTGACGGCTGTCTCCAGCGCGGATCGAGCCCTGGACCTGTCCCGCCGACACCGCGGCCGAGACCTGGTCGATGATCGCCCGCTGGCTGGTACCGAGCCGCTCGAGGATGTAGGTGGTGAACAGTTCCTGATCCGAGCGCAGGATCTTCACGAACAGCGGATGGTCACGCACCTCGGTGGACACGCGAACCACGGCGTCGACCAGTTGGCGGTGAACCGATTCCTCGGTGGAGAATTCGGGCATCACCGCAGCGATCTCGCGGGTCATGAGATCGGCGACCACCGCCCTGGTGTCCGACCAGCGCCGGTAGACGGTCGGCCTGCTGACGCCGGCCCTCCGCGCGACCTCCGCCAGGGTGGTGCGGCGCAGTCCGAAATCGAGGATGCACGAGCGTGCGGCGTCGAGGATGGAGTCTTCGACGCTCGCTGAGGTGTCGTCACGCGACGGTGGATTACGAATAGACATTGTATGTAACACCGTAACGCATGAATCCCCCG
The DNA here is from genome assembly GCF_042673295.1 of Rhodococcus sp. NPDC057014. Taxonomy (NCBI): domain Bacteria; kingdom Bacillati; phylum Actinomycetota; class Actinomycetes; order Mycobacteriales; family Nocardiaceae; genus Rhodococcus; species Rhodococcus sp. NPDC057014. The sequence goes on along the minus strand of NZ_JBHUSF010000135.1, from coordinate 15,254 downwards.
TCGGCACCTCACCGGCACCCGAATCACGTCCGTGCGGCCGGTACCGGATGCCGCGGGGACTCCCCGCCGTCGGAGATTCGAGGGCGTGAGCAGGACCGGAAGGCGGGGCGACAGGCTTGGCGTGGATGTCGGGCACCGACAACGCGCGACCATCGGTAAATTCGGTAAATATTACAGTTCCGTCCGGGTCGGACTCTCATTCACCAGCCCGCGCGTCGTCGCCTTGGTCAGTGCTCCGTGAACTCAGCCGAAGTGGTAGAGCTCGAACCCCACCGCGCGTTCGGCGTCGAATCCCGGTTGCGGCCCGGTCACCATCTCGACCTGGGCCCGCGCCTGCTGCCCCACCGGCACGTCGCTGAGCGCTTCCAGGTAGTGCACGTGCTCGGCAAGGGAGAGTACCGCCCGATCCACCGTGTGGGTGACATCGACGGCGTGAGTGGGGGTCATCGTGTGCACCGCCACCCACCGGACTCCGCGCCACGGCGGCAACCCCGACTCCCCCAGTTCGGGAAAGATCCATTCGTTGGCGGCGTCCGCTGTGGCGTCGAGGACGGCTCGCCCGAGAGCACGGTGGTCCGCACTGTTCAGCCGGCCCGGCCCCCAGGTGTCTCCGAAGTTCGCCGTCACCACCAGATCCGGACGATGACGACGGATCGCCGTGGCGAGGTCGCGCCGGAGCGCGAGACTCTCGACGAGAGTGCCGTCGGGATAACCGAGGAACTCGACGTCGGTCACCCCCACCACGGCCGCCGAGCGACGCTCCTCCGCCTCCCTCAGCGGGCCCGACTCCGTCGGGTTCAGGCCCGCGATCCCTGCCTCTCCGCTGGTGGCGAGCACGTAGCGGATGTCCTTGCCCTGCCCGGTCCAGCGGGCCACGGCCGCCGCTGCGCCGTATTCGATGTCGTCGGGGTGCGCGACGACGACGAGCCCACGATGCCAGTCCTCCGGTACCGGTTCCATGGGTAGAGCATGCCCGTCAGCTGCCCGTGATGTCCGATTTCTCGCCGGATCCCGACATCGCCTTGATCAACAGGTACACACCGAAGACGACGGCGCTGACGACGAGAATCCAGAACAGACCCTTGACGAGGGCACCGACCACTGCGAGGGCGATCCAGATCGCCGCGACAGCGAGAACAATCTTCCAGAACATGGCTTCCTCCACTCACGTCTCCCCGATCGATTTTCTGCGCCCGACGTCCGGTCGACCCCATGTATCGGGTACGCACCCCAGCCTGGCATGCCGACGCGGGTAAATCACCTGGTCAACGTAAAGATCAGGGAAAGATCAGGGTTCTCCCCCACACGAGCTCCCCTGGGGCGCTGCGTCGATCGACGAGGTCAGCGGTAGCGGCGAACGATGTCGTCGATCTCGCCGAGGGCAGCCGCGAGGCCGGCGAGTTTCTCGGTCGCCGACACGAGTTCCGCGCGTTCGTAGGCAAGTTCGCCGACGGCACTCGCCGTTCCGGGCACGGCGACCTCGGCGGCAGCGGCCACCAGTTCTTCGAACTGTTCGACGCCGTCGCCGAGTTGCGCGGCGGCAGAGGCGATCGCCCGATGGAGCGGCGCGGCCGCGGCACGACTCCCCCGGGCGGCGTCCTCCATGGACGTGATGTCGAGTGCCACCGCCTGCAACGCGGCTGCCGCGGAGCGGGCCGTGGTATGGGTGTCCTCGATGTCCTCGGCGCTGATGGTCGCGGACCGGGACAGCACGCCGAGGATGCCGTGCAGCGCTCGCTCGCTGTGGACGAGGCGCTCCAACGGCTCCCGGGCGGCCGAGGACGGCGCCGGAAGCACCCGTCGGGCAGGCAGACCCGGCGGCAAGGTCACGGCGTCGAGCTTGCGGTACCGGCTGACGGCCAGCGCCGCGGGAACCGCGAACACGACCGCGCCCCCACCGGCCATCAGCATCGTCCACTCCGGAGCAGCCATCAGAGCGAGACCGGCGGCGCCGGTGGCCGAGGTTCCGGACACGACGCCGAAGCGCTTCGCGCGACGGCGGGCCCGCCGCTTCTTCCGCAGGAGACGTTCACGAGGGTCGCGCCACCGCTGCGCCGCGTCCGCGACGGACTCACCGGCCTCGCGCAGCGCGCCCTGGATCCCGGCGAGCCCGGACACGACAGTGGCCGACCGGACTCCACGTCCAGGTCGGCCACCACGGGTGGAACTCATGCTCACAGGCGATTCGGTTACTGCGCCGTGCCGGTCTGGCCTGCCGCCGGCGGCTGCTTGTCGAGGTTCGGGTTGGCGGCGGGCGTCGCCGGTGCGCCGGCCGCACCGCCGGAGGGCAGTGCATCGCCCTTCATGGAGGCCCGGATCTGTTCGAGGCGACTGTGTCCGGCCATCTGAATGCTCGCCTGCTGCACTTCCATCATGCGGCCCGACACCGAGTTCTGCGCCAGCTCCGCAGAACCGAGGGCATCGGCGTAACGCCGCTCGATCTTGTCGCGCACGGCATCGAGGCTGGGCGTGTTACCGGGAGCCGAAAGGGTGCTGTCCATCGAGCGCAGCGACTCGCTGACCCGTTCCTGCATCTTGGCCTGCTCCAGCTGACTGAGCAGCTTCGTGCGTTCCGCGACCTTGGCCTGCAGAGCCATCGCGTTCTGCTCCACGGCCTTCTTCGCCTGGGCAGCTGCCTGCAGCGACTGGTCGTGCAGTGCCTTCAGGTCCTCGACGCCCTGTTCGGCGGTGACGAGCTGCGCGGCGAACGCCTCGGCGGCGTTGGTGTACTGGATGGCCTTCTCGGTGTCGCCGGCGGCCTGCGCCTGATCGGCCAGGTTGACGGCCTGACGGGCGTTGGCGTTGAGCTTCTCCACCTCGTCGAGCTGTCGGCTGAGCTTCATCTCGAGCTGGCGCTGGTTGCCGATGACAGACGCGGCCTGCTGCGACAGGGCCTGGTGCTGACGCTGCGCATCCTCGATCGCCTGCTGAATCTGAACCTTGGGGTCAGCCTTCTCATCGATCTTGGAATTGAAGAGCGCCATCAGGTACTTCCATCCCTTGACGAAAGGATTAGCCATGGGTGTGATCCTGCCTCCATCTGTTGCGCCGCGCGATGCGCGACCCGATACGCGACCGTCACGCACCGGAACAAGGGCTGCGCCCCGACTACCTGGCTCACCCGCCGACGGATCGGCGGTTGACTGAAATCTATCGGTTCGGCGCGGGTGTTGCTATGCGGCAGCCAGCGCCTGCGCGGGTGCAGGGATGACCACCCGGGTGTCGCGGGCGATGGTCGTCGAGCCCGGTCGTGCGCTCGCGGCGGCGGCTTCTGCGGGCGCGGATTCGACCGCGTGCCGCTCGGTGTCGGCGCGCTTGGCCGCAGACCCGTCGGACAGCGATTCGCTGACGTCGACGAGCACGTCGGACAGTGGGACGTCCAACGCGTCGCAGATCGCCGCCAGGAGCTCACTCGAGGCTTCCTTGCGCCCTCGTTCGACCTCGGACAAGTACCCGAGGCTCACGCGAGCACTGTTGGAGACCTCACGCAGAGTCCGGCTCTGCGAAACGCGCGTACGCCGAAGACTGTCACCGATTGCCTCACGCAATAGCAGCGCCATCTCGCTCCTCCTTCATCCGTCACCTGTCTCGCCTATCTCAACGCGCGAACAGGACCGATTGGTTCCCGACCTTAGCCTGCGGATGTTTCCTGCACACGATCGAGGAGTCCCGACACGGCGGCGGAAACCGCAGATTTACGGATCTGCCACCGGTCGCCGGTCAATCCGAGTTCGAGGACCGACGTTCCGGCCGCCCCGGAAATGCTCAGGAACACCGTGCCCACTGGATGTCCGTCCTGCGTGTCGGGGCCGGCGACGCCGGTCAGTCCGACGCCCCAGTCGGCGCCGCAACGGGCGCGGGCACCGTCGGCGAGCGCGTGTGCCGTGGACGCCGCCACCGGCCCGTCCTCCGCCAGCCGGACCGGATCGGCACCGGCGAGAGTCGCCTTCAGGTCGGTGGCGTAGACGACGAGTCCCCCGCGCAGCACGGTGCTCGCGCCGGGCACACCGGCGATGGTCGCGGTGAGCAGTCCCGCGGTGAGTGATTCCGCGGTGGCGACGGTCTCTCCTCGGGCGGTGAGCACGGCGACCAGGTCGGATGCGCGCGTGCCGTCGACCAACGGGTCGGTCACGCCCCGGTGCTCGCGTTCGCTTCGACCTCGAGCACGCCGGCGCGCAGGCGGGCCGCCTGCACGACGTAGTCCAGCCCGGTCACCACCGTCAACAGCACCGCGGCACCCATCAGGACCCATCCGAGGGTGTCGAATCCGTCCGGTAGCGGCAGCAGGTAGAACCCGATCGCGATCGTCTGGACGAGAGTCTTGAGCTTGCCGCCCCGACCTGCGGGAATGACCGCGTGCCGCAGGACCGCGAACCGGAGCAGGGTGATGCCCAGTTCCCGCACCGCGATCACCGCGGTGACCCACCAGGGCAGGTCGCCGAGAATCGACAGACCCACGAGGGCGGCACCGATCAGCGCCTTGTCCGCGATGGGGTCGGCGAGCTTGCCGAAATCGGTGACGAGGCCGTACTTGCGGGCGAGTTGACCGTCGATCCGGTCGGTGATGGCGGCGACCGCGAACACGCCGGTGGCGATCAGGCGCCACGTCGTCGAGTGGCCGTCGCCGACGAACAGCACGACCAGGAAGACGGGGACCAGCAGGATCCGGAGGATCGTCAGGATGTTCGCGATGTTCAGCAGTGGTACGGCCGTCTCACTCGCGGGCTCGACCGCCGGATCCGGGGCCGCCGGGTTGTCGGCGGCCGTCCAATCCTCGCGCTGCGCGCTCATCGGAGCACCGCAGCGTCGAACTGCACCCCGGGACACGGCGGGGAGTGGGAGGGATTCGTAGGTCGTACCGGCACGTGCCTAAGAATATCGGTACGGCCGTTGGCTAATGTTCACGACATGACTTCTCGGACGCCGGACACCGCCGACAATCAGCTGATCGTGCGGCGAGCACGAACCTCCGACGTTCCCGAGATCAAGCGTCTGATCGACATCTACTCCGGCAAGATCCTGCTCGAGAAGAATCTCGTGACCCTGTACGAATCCGTTCAGGAGTTCTGGGTCGCCGAGCGCGGCGGCACTGTGATCGGTTGTGGCGCAATGCACGTGCTGTGGGCGGACCTGGGCGAGGTGCGCACGATCGCGGTCGATCCGTCGGCCAAGGGCCAGGGTGCGGGCCATCACGTGGTGGCCAAGTTGATCGAGGTCGCGCGGGAACTCGAACTCGAGCGCCTGTTCGTTCTCACGTTCGAGGTCGACTTCTTCGGCAAGCACGGATTCGTCGAGATCGACGGCACACCCGTGACCGCCGAGGTGTACGCGGAGATGTGCCGTTCGTACGACACCGGTGTCGCCGAGTTCCTCGACCTGAGCTACGTCAAGCCGAACACCCTCGGCAACACCCGAATGCTTCTCACCCTCTGAAATCCCAGTGCGTGAGACAGATGGGCCCTGATCCCATTGTTGTTCGATGAACCCGTCCCGAGAGAGCGAGAACATGTCCCTGTTCGTAGTGGAATACACGTATTCGGCCGATACCGTCGCCGGACGCGACGAGCATCGCCCCGCCCACCGGGAGTGGCTCGGTGAGCTGGCCGAGCAGAAGACCGTCGTGTCGTCCGGCCCGTTCGCCGACGGCAGCGGCGCGTTCATCCTCGTCGACGCCGCCGACGCGGCAACCGTGGAACAGCTCTTCACACACGACCCGTTCGCCCGCAACGGCCTGGTGACGGCCACCCGGATCGTCGAATGGGTCCCGGTACTCGGCGAATTCAGCTCCTGAACCGCCGAGCACCGGACCCCTCGAGCACGACGCCCGGCGGAGCTACTTCGCCGGCGTCGTGTTCCGCGTCTTGAGAAGGCTGGCGACAGTCGTCACTGCCAGCACACCGATGATGACGGTGAGCGAGAACACCGTCGACACCTCCGGTACGGACACGTGCTCCCCGCCGTTGACGAACCCGAGTGTGTTCTCGTGCAGTGCGTGCAGAACCAGCTTGACGCCGATGAACGCCAGGATGATCGACAGGCCGTACGACAGGTACACCAGGCGATCCAGCAGTCCGCCGATCAGGAAGTACAGCTGACGCAGACCCATCAGCGCGAACGCGTTGGCCGTGAACACCAGGTACGGCTCCTGGGTGAGCCCGTAGATCGCGGGGATCGAATCGAGCGCGAACAGCACGTCGGTGAATCCGATCGCGACCAGCGCGAGCAGAAGCGGCGTCACGACGCGTTTGCCGTTGATCCGCGTGACGAGCTTGTCGCCGTCGTAGGTGTCCGTGGTGGGGAGGATCTTCTTCGCGATGGCGACGATCTTGCTGTCGCGTTCCTCCTCCACTTCCTTCTCGTGCCCGTGATCACGCACCAGCGTGTACGCGGTGTAGATGAGGAACGCGCCGAACAGATAGAACACCCAGCTGTAGGCGTTGATCGCCGCGGCGCCGACGCCGATGAAGATTCCGCGCATCACCAGCGCCATCACGATGCCGATCAGCAGCACCTTCTGCTGGTACTCCCGTGGCACCGCGAACGTGCCCATGATGATGACGAACACGAAGAGGTTGTCGACCGACAACGCCTTCTCGGTGACGTAGCCAGCGAAATATTCGCCGCCGTACTGACTTCCCCACAGCCACATCACGATCAGGCCGAAGAGGATGGCGACGCCGATGTAGACCGACGACCAGAACGCCGACTCACGGAACGTGGGGGCGTGCGGGGTGCGCACGTGAGCGAAGAAGTCGAACACGAACAGTCCGAGAATCACCACACAGGTGATGACCCAGACCAGCGGTGACACATGCATGAACACAGACCTCCGGTAGACCTAGCGGGTACCGGAGGTCTCTCCCGCCGCACCGGAACCACTGTCCGAGCGACTGACAGCCCCGGATCGGCAATGGTGCCGATCGTGTTGACGATGCTGTCACAGAGGTGGGGATACTCCCCTCCAATTCGGTGACCATTCAACCACAGTGCGCGCGAACCGCACATTTCGGACACGCGCACCGTGTGTCACCCCTGGTCGGGCGGGGCCTCGTCCGGGTCGCCGCCGCGGATCGACCACAGCAGGCCGTCGAGTTCCTCGGGCTTGATGAGGACCTCGCGGGCCTTCGAACCCTCGCTGGGGCCCACCACTCCCCTGGTCTCCATCAGGTCCATCAGGCGACCCGCCTTCGCGAATCCGACCCGCAGCTTCCGCTGCAGCATCGACGTGGACCCGAACTGGCTGGAGACCACGAGTTCCACCGCCTGCAACAGCACGTCCATGTCGTCGCCGATGTCGGGATCGACGTCCTTCTTCTCCCCGACCTTCGCGGCGGTGACGCCCTCGGTGTACTCCGGCTCCGCCTGGTTCTTGCTGAAATCGACGACCGCGGAGATCTCTTCGTCGGTGATGAACGCACCCTGCAGGCGGGTCGGCTTGCCCGCGCCCATCGGCAGGAACAGCCCGTCGCCCATACCGATCAGCTTCTCGGCGCCGGGCTGGTCCAGGATGACCCGGGAGTCGGTCAGGGACGACGTCGCGAAGGCCAGCCGGGACGGCACGTTGGTCTTGATCAGACCCGTCACGACGTCCACCGAAGGCCTCTGCGTGGCCAGCACCAGGTGGATACCGGCGGCGCGCGCCTTCTGGGTGATGCGGACGATCGCGTCCTCGACGTCGCGGGGCGCGGTCATCATGAGGTCCGCGAGTTCGTCGACGATGGCGAGGATGTACGGGTACGGCCGGTAGACCCGTTCGCTGCCGAGCGGCGCCGTGATCTCACCGGACTTCACCTTGGAGTTGAAGTCGTCGATGTGGCGCACCCGGTTGGCCTGCATGTCCTGGTAGCGCTGCTCCATCTCCTCCACCAGCCAGGCCAGCGCGGCCGCGGCCTTCTTCGGCTGGGTGATGATGGGCGTGATGAGGTGCGGAATGCCCTCGTACGGCGTCAACTCCACCATCTTGGGGTCGATGAGGATCATCCGGACCTCGTCGGGTGTCGCGCGGGACAGCAGCGACACCAGCATCGAGTTCACGAAACTCGACTTACCGGAACCGGTGGAACCGGCGACCAGCAAATGCGGCATCTTCGCGAGGTTGGCGCTGACGAAGTCGCCCTCGATGTCCTTGCCGAGACCGATCACCAGCGGGTGGTGGTCCTTGCGGGTGCTCGGGGCGGTGAGCACGTCGGCGAGGCGCACCATCTCACGGTCGGAGTTGGGGACCTCGATACCGACCGCGGACTTGCCCGGGATCGGCGCGAGCAGGCGCACGTTGTCGGTGGCGACGGCGTACGCGATGTTGCGGGCGAGCGCGGTGATCTTCTCGACCTTCACACCCGGGCCGAGTTCCACCTCGTAGCGGGTGACGGTCGGGCCGCGGGTGAATCCGGTGACGGCGGCGTCGATCTTGAACTGTTCGAGGACCTCGGTGATGGCCTCGATCATCGCGTCGTTGGCCGAACTGCGCGTCTTCGGCGGATCGCCCTCGATGAGCAGGGACGTCGGCGGCAGCGTGTAGTCGCCCTCGACCACCCGGTCGGTGACGAACTTGTCGACGTCGGGCAGCGGTTCCGGTTCGGGTTCCGGCTTCGGGGCGACGACGGGCTTGGCCTTGGCGCGCGCCGGTTTCGGGGCCGGTGCCGGAGCGGGCACGGGTTCCGTGGCGGGCTCGGTCTCCCACAGCCCGAGCACCTCCGTCTTCGCGGTGTCGCTGACGTCGTACTCGTCGGTGGGATAGTTGTCGGCGGGGGCACCCCGGACCCCGGTCTTGTAGTCGTCTACCGGGTAGCCGTCGGCGTCGAACAGGGTGGGGTCGTAGTCGCCGTCCTCGTAGTACTCGCTGTCGTAGTCGGCGTAGTGATCGCGGCCGAAGGATGTTCCGAAGTACGACTGCAGCTTGCCGGGCACCTCGCGGACCGTGGTGCCGGTGAGGAGCAGGACACCGAACAGTGCCGCCATCAGCAGCAGCGGCGCGGCGAGCCACACGGTGAGGCCGTCGGTCAGCGGACCGCCCGCCGCGTACCCGACGAAACCGGCGCCGCGGGCCCTGCCGTCGGCGTCGGTGGGCGACCCCGTCGCGATGTGCCACAGACCCAGGGCGGGCAGGCCGACCAGTAGCGACCCCAGGACCAGCCTCGGCCGGATCTCGGGTTTCGGTTCGGTGCGCATCAGGATCACCGCGACGGCGACACCGATCAGCGGCAAGACGGCGGACGCCCCGCCGAACACGGCGCGGACTCCGGTCTCGATCCACTCGCCCACCGGGCCACCCGCGGAAAACCAGATTCCGCCGGCGACGACGACGCTGATCGCGATCAGCCCGAGGGCGATGCCGTCGCGCCGGTGGCCCTGCTCGATCTCGGCCGCCTTGCCGACGGTGCGGGTGGTGGCTCCGACGCCCTTCGCCACGAGCGACCAGCCGGCGCCGATTCCCCGGCCCACCGACTTCAGGGGACTGGACGTGGACGCCTTCTTCGCCGTGGGACGCCGCGCGCCGCCGCGGGAGCCGCCGCCACGCGGCGACGTGGACTTACGCGGAGTACTGACCGTCCGGGTCGTGCGGGACTTCGGCTTGGACGACGTGGCCGAGCCGCCTCGCACGCCCGTCCTCGCCGTGGACGTCGTGCTCGAACCGCGGGCGCTCGCCTTACCTGCCATGGCTCTCAGATTAGTCGCTACGGCACCTTCCGGACCATCCGCAACACCCGTAACAGCGGCCGGGCTGCGTCGAAATGGCCTCAGAACCCTCGGTCGAGGGAGGTCACGGCCTCGATGTCCGCGGCCTCACCCTCGGTCTCGATCCGCACCTGATTCCGGCCGAACGCGTGCAGGGTGAGTTCCGACGGTTCCCCCCGCAGAATCACCCGGCCGGCTCCGGCCGTGCGGACGGTGGCCTGCTCGCCGGACGGCCGCTCGAGTACCACCGTCACCGGGGCGTGCCGGTAGCCGAGCTTGCCGACCTTGCGCGCCAGACCCCACAGCGCGTCCTGACGGTCGGCGGGCAGCACACGCGGCTCCCACCCGTCGTGGGCGCGGCGCACGTCCTCGTGGTGGACGAACATCTCCCCCAGGTTCACCTGCGCGTCCACCCAGTACATCGGCGACCACATCGGCGGACCCGACCGGACCTCGTCCAGCAGTCGGCTCCACGGACGCGTCGCCGTCTCGTTCTGGACGCGTTCGGTGTACCCGGCGAGCAGGCCCACGACGATGCCGGGGGCAGCGTCGAGGCGTCGTTCGCGCACGATCAGGTGGGCGGCCAGGTCCCGGTTGGTCCACGTCCCGCAGAGGGTCGGGGCGTCGGGACCGAATTCGGCCATCGAGTCGACGAGGGCGAGGCGTTCATCTCGGGCGAAGGTCACCCGACCGAATCTACCTGCCGGAGAACTACTTGCCCTCCGCCGACGGCACCGCGATGACGGTCGGGACGATCATCGGCCGGCGACGGTACTTGTCGGCCACCCATCTGCCGACGACACGCCGGATCGCCTGGGCGATGCGGTGAGCGTCGTTGATGCCTTCGGTGGCCAGGCGCAGCAGCTCCGCCTCGACCAACTGTGCCGCGTCCTTGAGGGCCGTCGGGTCGTCGGAGAATCCGCGTCCGGACACCTCGGGGGTGCTGACCGCGCGGCCCGTGTGGTCGTCGATGACGACGTTGATGGCGATGAACCCGCCCTCACCGAGGACCAACCGGTCCGACAGTGTGGAGTCGCCGACGTCGCCGACGGACAGTCCGTCGACGTAGACGTGCCCGACGGGAACCTGCCCGACGATCTCGGCGAGACCGTCGACCATGTCGACCACCACACCGTCCTCGGCGAGCACGATCCGCTCCTCCGGCACGCCGGTCGCCTTCGCGAGGGCGGCGTTGGCCCGCAGGTGGCGCCATTCACCGTGGACCGGCATCGCGTTGGTGGGCCGGACCGCGTTGTACAGGTACAGGAGCTCACCCGCCGAGGCGTGACCGGAGACGTGGACCTTCGCGCTCTGCTGGGTGACGACGGTGGCGCCGCGCTTGGCGAGGCCGTTGACGACGGCGAACACGGAGTTCTCGTTGCCGGGGATCAGCGACGAGGCCAGCACGACGAGGTCGTTGGCCCGGATGTTGATCTGCCGGTGCTCGCCGCGGGCCATCCGCGACAACGCCGACAGCGGTTCGCCCTGCGAGCCGGTGGAGATGAGGACGAGCCGGTCGTCGGGCAGGTTGGCCGCGGTGTCGATGTCGACGACCAGACCGTCCGGGACGCTCAGGTAGCCGAGATCCTGCGCGATCTGCATGTTGCGGACCATCGACCGGCCCACGAACGCGACCCGCCGGTTGTACCGGTGCGCGACGTCGACGACCTGCTGGATGCGGTGCACGTGGCTGGCGAAGGAGGCCACGATCACACGCTGCCGGGCCTTGCCGATGACGTTGTCGAGCACTCCCCCGATCTCACGTTCGGGGGTGACGAATCCCGGCACCTCGGCGTTGGTGGAGTCGACGAGGAACAGGTCGACGCCCTCGTCGCCGAGACGGGAGAAGCCGGCGAGGTCGGTGAGCCTGCCGTCGAGCGGCAACTGGTCGAGCTTGATGTCGCCGGTGTGCAGGACGACGCCGGCGTCGGTCCGGATCGCGACGGCAATGGCGTCGGGGATCGAGTGGTTGACGGCGAAGTACTCGCACTCGAATGGGCCGTGTTCGGTGCGCTGACCCTCGACGACCTCGACGAGGTTGGGGCGCTGGCGGTGCTCACGGCACTTGGCCGCGACGAGCGCGAGCGTGAACCGCGAACCGACGACAGGCAGATCCGGACGCAGGCGCAGCAGGAACGGGATGGCGCCGATGTGGTCCTCGTGGCCGTGTGTGAGGACGACGGCCTCGACGTCGTCCATGCGGTCCTCGATGTGCCGGAAGTCCGGGAGGATCAGGTCGACACCCGGCTGCTGGTCTTCCGGGAACAGCACACCGCAGTCGACGATGAGCAGTTTGCCCTGGTGCTCGAAGACGGTCATGTTGCGACCGATCTCGCCGATGCCGCCCAGAGCCACCACCCGCAGACCCTTGAACGGGGCCTTCGGCGGGGCGCCGAGCCGCGCCGTCGGATCGACCGCCGCCGGCCGCGAGTCCTGACGCTTGCTGCCGCCGCGCCGTCCGGAGCGCGATGACGACTTGTTGGCGGCGCCACCCTTCGTCGACGCGGTCTTCACGGGCGCGGACTTGGCCTGCTCCGACTTCGGGGCACTCGGCTCGTCGGCAACGACGGGCGCCGACTTCGCCGACTCGGCAGCGGGGGCCGGCGTCGTCGGCTCGCTCGCCGGGGGGGAAGGGGGACCTGCCTGGCGGCTGGCGCTGCGACGACGAGGCGGTCGGGTCACGCGAGCACCCCCGCGGCGTGCAGATCGGCGGCCAGGAGATCGATCTGATCGTGCGTGGGCGCCACCTGCGGCAACCGGGGTTCACCGACGTCGAGGCCGATCAGGCGCAGACCCGCCTTCGACGCGCTCACGCCGCCGAGACGCGCCACCGAACGGATGACCGGGATGAGGCTGAGGTTGATGGCGCGGGCGCGGGCGATGTCCCCCGCCGCGAAGGCGGTGTGCAGTTCACGCAACCGGCCGGGCACGAGGTGCCCGATGACGCTGACGAATCCCGTCGCGCCCACCGACAGCCACGGCAGGTTGAGCGGATCGTCACCCGAATAGAACTGGAGGTCGGTGGTGCCGATCAGCTCGGCGCCCGCGTTGAGGTCGCCCTTGGCGTCCTTGACCGCGACGATGCGCGGGTGCTCGGCGAGGCGCCGGATGGTCTCCGTCTCGATGGGGACCACGGAGCGGGGTGGAATGTCGTAGAGCATGACCGGAAGGTCGGTGGCGTTGGCGACGGCGGTGAAGTGCGCGAACAGTCCGGCCTGCGGCGGACGCGAGTAGTAGGGGGTGACGACGAGGAGGCCCTGCGCGCCGGCGCGGGCGGCGTCACGGGCGAGTTCGACGCTGTGCGCGGTGTCGTTGCTGCCTGCGCCGGCGATGATCTTCGCGCGGTTGCCCACCGCGTCGATGACCGCCCGGAGCAGCTCGAGCTTCTCGTTTTCGGTGGTCGTCGGCGACTCACCGGTCGTGCCGGCGAGCACGAGGGAGTCGCACCCGTTGTCGACGAGGTACGCCGCGAGGCGGACACCGGCGTCGACGTCCAGCTTTCCGTCCGAGGTGAACGGCGTCACCATCGCTGTGGACACGGTGCCGAACGGACGCTCGACTGGAGAAGCGGAATCACCGTAGGTCATGGTCAGAAGGCTACCCGGTGACCCAGGTACTTTTGCACACCCGTCACGCGTCGGCGGAAAACGTGCTCCTCGCCACCTCCGTGCCGTCGCCCCAGTCCAGTACCTCGAAGTCGCCGAAGACATTCGGTGCGGCCGCTTGCAGCTGCCTCAGGCACTCGACCGCGACACGGCGAATCTCCACATCGGCGTGCTCGGTGGCCCGCATCGCGACGAAGTGCCGCCAGGCGCGGTAGTTGCCGGTGACCACCACGCGGGTCTCCGTCGCATTGGGGAGGACGGCCCTCGCGGCCTGCCTCGCCTGCTTGTTGCGCAGCGGCACGTTGGCGGTGTCGGCCAGTTTCGCTTCGAGGGCCTCGAGGAGTTCGCCGTACGCCGTCCGGCTGGCGTCGGTGGCCTTCGCGAACAGCTCCTCGAGTTCGGGGTCGCCGGCGATCGCGGGCGGGACGACGACGTTCCCGTCGTTCTCCCGCACGAAGCGCTGCGACAGCTGCGAGTAGGAGAAGTGGCGGTGCCGGATCAGCTCGTGGGTGCAGGACCGGGAGATGCCGGTGATGTAGAAGCTGACGGTGCCGTGTTCGAGAACCGACTCGTGCCCGACCTCGAGGAGGTGGCGCAGGTATCCGGCGTTGGTCGCGGTGCGGGGGTTGGGTTTGGACCAGCTCTGGTAGCACGCCCGGCCCGCGAATTCCGCCAGCGCTTCGCCGCCGTCGGCGTCGGTCTCCCACGGGATGTCCGCCGGTGGAAAGAACTCCGTCTTCGCGACGAGTTGCACCCTGAGCGGCACGGTCTGCGGCACTGCGCTGATCCTCCTACCGAACTCCCTGGTGGGGAGTCCCTCCTGAATGCATCGACCCTAGTCGCAGCGTCGGCCCGGCACTGCCCGAGGGTGACATCACCAAGCTGAGGTCACGACTGCTTGACTGACGTCATCGATGACGCCATGCTGGCGTCATGGACCTCGGAATCTACGTCTCCCGGCTGCGAGACGACCTGAACGCAGCAGCCGCACTCGGCGACGAGCAGACTCGGGCGACCGCTGCTGCGCTCGCCGCCGCCGTCGAACCCGCCGCGCGCCTGCTCCTCCTCTCGGCGCTCACCGACTTTGCCGGAGAGGTGTCTTCCGAGCTCGGCAATCGCACCGTCGGTGTGCGTCTGGACGGCAGCGAGGTGGCGGTCGACGTGCACCGCACTCCCACTCAGCCGGGGCCGGACGGGGAACGCACCGCCACCGTCGAGGACCTCGGCGCCGCCTTCGATGACGTCACAGGTGACATCAGCCGCGTCACCCTCCGGCTGATGGATCAGATCAAGTCGAAGGCCGAGGAGGCCGCCTCCCAGAACGGGGTGTCACTCAATTCCTGGGTGTCGCAAGCCGTCCAGGGCGCGCTCAAGGACCAGATGCGCCGGAACGGGAGAGGCGATTTCTGAGCGCCGGTGCACTCACTCCACGCGCCCGTCGGCGGCGGTGATGTAATTACGTCGCATCAGCCACACGGTGAGAGTCGCCACGGGCTCGAAGGAGCGAAGAACATGGCCGTTTCCGGCGTCAAGGAATTCGAGATCAAGGCCGATCCGGCCACGGTGATGGCCGCGATCGCCGCGGTGGATCGCCTGCCCGAGTGGTCCTCGGCCCACAAGTCGGTCACCATCGAGAGCACACACGACGACGGACGCCCCCACCGAGTCCGGATGAGCGTCTCCATCCTCGGGATCAGCGACGAGCAGGTCGTCGACTACACGTTCGAGGGCGACAACACGGTGTCGTGGCACCTCGTCGAGAGCGGCCAGCAGAACGCTCAGGACGGGTCGTACGTCCTCACCGAGTCCGGCGCCGGCACCAAGGTGACGTTCGAATTGACGGTCGACCCGAAGATTCCGCTGCCGGGGTTCCTCGTGAAGAAGGCGCAGAAGACGGCACTCGAGACCGCGAGCAAGGGTCTGACGAAGTTCGTCGAGAGCCTGTAGGCAGTCGGCAGCCCGACGTTTCTCACG
>NZ_JBHUSF010000134.1:0-22425 GCF_042673295.1 Rhodococcus sp. NPDC057014 | reverse complement strand
CGGGTTCCCTTCGCGAAGTCGGCGCCGGCCACGAGCGCACCGACGAACAACGGGATCTCGGCGGGGTCGGTGGAGCCGTCGGCGTCGATCATCACGACGATGTCGCTGGTCGCGACACGGAAGCCACAGGCCAGGGCGTTTCCCTTGCCCTTGCGGCTCTGCGTCACGAACTTCGCGTCCGGCCACAGGCTCCGCGCCACAGCGACGGTGTCGTCGACGGAATGGCCGTCCACGAAGACGATTTCGTCGATGCCTTCCGGCATGCGCGCGGCGACATGGGGAAGGTTCTTGGCTTCGTTCATCGCAGGCACGACGACGGTGACCGTCGGGCGGCCGGGCGCGCGGTCGGCGGCGCCGGTCTCGTCGATGTCGTGCGCGTCTGTCTCGTCGGAAGGTTCCAGGCGGTCAGGCGTGTACAGGCTCATGTGTCCGTCTCTCATCGTCGGGCAATCGACTCGGCCCGGAAGCATCGCTATGTGTGGTCCCCTGTGGGTATCGGCCCTCGCCCGACCGGGAGCTCGGATACCCACCACGTGCAGTGCGCGAAGACCATAAACACCCGAACCGAAGTACTTCTCAGTACTTCAGAACGCGTGTTTGCAACCGACTGGTCTTCTATGCGCGCTTTAAACTACCTCAGGTTTGTTTTTCTTGCACTACGGACACGGGAGTGATTCATCCCTCAGTTACATTTTGGCAAACCCGAGCGATAGCGCCCGTCGTCCCGGTATCAGGACGTCCAGTACCCGAGCCAGTCCGCGGGGGCGAGTTCGGTCTTCCCCGCCGCGCGCGCAGCATCCTCGGCCGCGCGGACACGGGCGATCAGATCGTGCGTCGCCGCCTGCAGCCTCGATTCGGCGGCGACCACCGCCGCGCTGTCCGCGGTGATCTCCGCGGGCACCAGCTCGGGCGGCAAACCTGCCTTGCTCGCGCGGGCGACGACCTTCGCCGCGAGGGACGCCGCGGGCTGACTCATCGCGACGCCGTCGAGGCAGGAGCTGCGGGCCTTTTCCGCCGCCTTCCGGATCTCCCACGCACGTTCCTGCTCGGCGATGTCGATCGGGCCGACGACGTCCTCACCGAGGTGGGGGCTGCGGTGCACGAGCTTGGCGACCAGTGTCGCGGCCACGTCGTCGACGTCGAAATTGCCCGACGCCGAGGCGATGCGCGAATGGAACAGCACCTGCAGCAGCAGATCTCCGAGCTCTTCACGCAGGTCTGCGGGCTCGGCGGATTCGATCGCGTCGAGGACCTCGTACGTCTCCTCGACGAGGTAGTGCGACAGCGTCCGGTGTGTCTGCGTCACTTCCCACCCGCCGTAGCTCCACAACTGGTCCATCACTTCGGCGGCCTCGACGAGGTTGTCGCCCGGGACCTTCGGTGCCGCGACGATCCGGGACCCCGACGCGACCCACCGGCGCACGGTGGGATGGTCGGGATCGGTGCTGATCAGGACGGCGGCGCCGGGTGCTTCGGTCAGCAGCGTCCGCACGGACCCTGGCACCTCGTCGGTGAACTCCACTCCGCCGCCGACCACCCCGACGGCTGCCATCGGGATCGTCGTGGGCCGCAACGGGTCGAGCAGGACCACCGTCATCGGGTCAGGCCTCCATCACCACGGACCCGGCGGCCTTGCCGTCCAGCGCGAGCACGAAGTCCGCGATGTACTGCAGCAACTCCACGTCGCGCACCCGCTCGGCGCCGATCCCACCCGAACCTGGCCGGGGCAGCGGCAACTGCACCATCCCGGTGGTGGCGCGGTACTGCGCGCTGGGGTAGATCCGCTTGAGACGCAGCTGCTTCGAGTCGGGCAGGGCCATCGGCGCGATCTTCAGCTGCGTCCCGACCACGGCGATCTCCTCGAGTCCGTATTCGCGGGCCAGCAGGCGCAGTTTGGCCACCGACACCAGCCGGCGGACCTCCTCGGGGAGCGGTCCGTACCGGTCGACGAGTTCGTCCACGACGGCGGTGATGCCGTCGAGTTCGGTGGCGGCCGCGAGCTTGCGGTACCCCTCGAGCCGGAGACGGTCGCTGGTGACGTAGTCCGGGGGGATGTGCGCGTCGACGGGAAGGTCGATCCGGACTTCCTTCGGGGCGTCCTCGGTGGTGATCGGCTTGCCGTCGGCCGCCGCCCGGAAGGCCTCGACCGCCTCCCCCACCAGCCGCACGTACAGGTCGAACCCGACCCCCGCCACGTGACCGGACTGCTCGGCGCCCAGCACGTTTCCGGCGCCACGGATCTCGAGGTCCTTCATCGCGACCGCCATGCCGGCGCCGAGGTCGGAGTTCTGCGAAATGGTCGCCAGGCGGTCGTAGGCCGTCTCGGTGAGCGGCTTCTCCGGCGGGTACAGGAAGTACGCGTAGCCGCGTTCACGGCTACGCCCGACGCGACCGCGCAACTGGTGCAGCTGCGACAGGCCCAGCGAATCGGCGCGTTCGACGATGAGCGTGTTGGCGTTGGAGATGTCGAGGCCGGTCTCGATGATGGTGGTGCACACCAGCACGTCGTAGTCCCGCTCCCAGAAGCCCTGCACGGTCCGCTCGAGCGTGTCCTCGTTCATCTGGCCGTGCGCGACGACGACCCGCGCCTCGGGGACGAGTTCGCGGATCCGCTGGGCGGCCTTGTCGATCGAGCTGACCCGGTTGTGGACGTAGAACACCTGACCGTCGCGCAGCAGTTCCCGTCGGATGGCCGCGGCCACCTGCTTGTCGGCGTACGCGCCGACATACGTGAGGATGGGGTGCCGTTCCTCCGGCGGGGTGAGGATCGTGGACATCTCGCGGATGCCCGCCATGCTCATCTCGAGCGTTCGCGGGATCGGCGTCGCCGACATGGTGAGTACGTCCACGTGGGTGCGCAGCGCCTTGATGTGTTCTTTGTGCTCCACACCGAAGCGCTGTTCCTCGTCGACGATGACGAGGCCCAGGTCCTTCCACCGGATCCCGGTCTGCAGCAGCCGGTGCGTGCCGACGACGACGTCGATCTCGCCGTCGGCCATGCCGGCGACGATCTCCTTGGACTCCCCGGTATCCGTGAAGCGGGACAGCCCGCGCACCGTGACCGGGAACGCCGCCATCCGCTCGGTGAACGTCTGCAGGTGCTGCTGGGCGAGCAGGGTCGTCGGCACCAGGACCGCCACCTGCTTGCCGTCCTGCACGGCCTTGAACGCCGCCCGCACCGCGATCTCCGTCTTGCCGTAGCCGACGTCGCCGATGACGACGCGGTCCATCGGGACGGCCTTCTCCATGTCGGCCTTGACCTCGCTGATGACCGTCAGCTGGTCGTGGGTCTCGGTGAACGCGAACGCGTCCTCCATCTCCTTCTGCCACGGGGTGTCCGGGCCGAAGGCGTGACCGGGCGCGGCCTGTCGCGCCGCGTACAGCTGGACGAGCTCGCCGGCGATCTCCCGAACTGCCTTGCGCGCCTTGCGTTTGGTGTTGGCCCAGTCGGAGCCGCCGAGCTTGCTGAGTGCGGGCAGTTCGCCGCCGACGTATCGCGACAGCTGGTCGAGGGACTCCATCGGGACGAACAGCCGGTCGCCCGGGTGGCCGCGCTTGCTGGCGGCGTATTCGATCACGAGGTATTCGCGCCGCGCGCCGCCGATGGTCCGTTCGACCATCTCGACGAATCGCCCGATGCCGTGCTGATCGTGCACCACCATGTCGCCGGCCGTCAGGGCGAGCGGGTCCACCTGGTTGCGGCGCTTGGCGGGCAGCCGCTTGCCGTCGCCGACCGCGGCCACCCGGTTGCCGGTGAGATCGGACTCCGTGACGACGACGAGCCCGGGGGTGGTGTCGCCGCCGGGGAAGACCAGGCCGTCGTGCAGCGAACCCCGCAGCACCCCGACCTGACCGCGGGCGGGCTCCGAACCGGGTGCGAGTTCCGCCGCGGGCACCTCGGCCTCGCGGAGGCGCTCGAGCACACGATGCGCGGTGCCGGCGCCTGCGACCACGATGACGGCCCGGCCGCCCGTGCTGACGTGGGCGCGCAGGCTCACGAACAGTTCGGACAGCAGCTCGTCGGAACCGCGGACCTGCGGTGCCGGGGTGACCGCCAGCTCCAGTTCCTCGCCGCTGCCGGACGCGAGCGGGCTCAGCGTCCACCACGGCAGACCTGCGGTCTCCGCGGATTCGCGGACCTGACTGAGCGAGCGGTAGGCGGAGGCGCCGAGGTCGATGCCGTCGCCTTTCAGCACGGACGTGTCGAGCGGGGCGGCACCGCCGATCGAGGCCGCCGTCCACGATGCCTCGAGGAACTCCTGACCGGTGCGCACCAGGTCGGTGGCGCGTGTCCGGATCTTCTCCGGATCGCACAGCAGCACGTGCGCGCTCTCGGGCAGCACGTCGGTGAGCAGTTGCAGCTGCCCCGGCCGCAGCACGGGCAGCAGGGCCTCCATGCCCTCCACCGGGATGCCTGCCGACATCTTGTCGAGCATCTCGACGAGCGCGGCGTCGGCCTGGTTGTCGACCGCGAGCTGCGCGGCCCGGTCGCGGACGTCCTCGGTGAGAAGCAGTTCGCGGCACGGCGGGGCGATCACCGCGTCGACGTCGAGTTCGGCCAGCGACCTCTGGTCGGCGACGGAGAACGCCCGCAACTCGGTGACCTCGTCGCCCCAGAACTCGACGCGCACCGGATGATCCGCGGTGGGCGAGAACAGGTCCAGGATGCCGCCGCGGACGGCGAACTCGCCGCGCTTGCCGACCATGTCGACGCGGGTGTACGCCATTTCGACGAGCCGCTGGATCAGCCCGTCGAAGTCGTGCTCCACCCCCACTCGCAGCGTGACGGGTTCGATCTCACCGAGACCGGGCGCCATGGGCTGCACCAGCGAACGGACGGTGGTGACGACGACCTGGAGCGGCGCCCCGTACGCGCGGTCGTCGGGCCGCGCCAGCCTGCGGAGCACCTCCACGCGTCGACCGACCGTGTCGGCGCTCGGCGACAGCCGTTCGTGCGGCAGCGTCTCCCACGACGGGAACTGCGCCACGGCGTCGCCGATCATCTCCTGCAGTTCGGCCGTGAGGTCGTCGGCCTCGCGACCGGTCGCCGTGACCAGCAGCAGATGGGTGCGCTCGGCGAGGGCCGCGGCCACGAACGGCCGGGCGGGGGCGGGCGCGACGATGTCGAGGTGATGCCGCCCGAGGGCCTCCGTCACCTGCGCGACGACGGCGTCGCCCAGCGCGATCTTCGCCAGTCCGGCGAGCGGGGTGTCGGACGAGGGCTCGGCAGCGATGAGCGGGGAAGACAACGACGCACTCCTGAGCAGTGATGACGAACTGCCGGCGAACAGCTCGGGCCGGGACGAGCGGCCAGTTGCGGACTGAGCCAGCCTAGTCGATATCGCCCATCGACGAACCGGGGTCCGGATCAGGTGGAGGCCCGCGCGACCGAGGCGACGCGCACCGAGTTCAGCGCCCGCACCTGCCCGGTCACCGCCTCCGCCGTCCCGGTCCTGCGCACCGGCACGATCCGGGTGCCGCCGGGCGGCAGATGGAACCACGAGTCGGCCGGTTCGAATCCGCCGAGTTCGAGGTGGACGTACTGCGCCGCGCCGTCGGTGGCGACGTCGACCACCCAGTCGCCGGGCGCCGTCTCCCGGGCCACCGCCGTCAGGCCGACGGTGCGTTCGACGGCGCGCGCCGGGCCGCCGAAGAGGTGAACGGCCTCGGCGACGACACCGTCCTCGCCCGACAGCGTGACGGTCACGCTCTCGTGGCCGCGGACCCCGAAACGGTGGACGTGTGTGGCATCGGTGAAGCGACCGAGCAGCGTGTCGAGCGACCACCGGCGGGCCGCGTGCGCGGCGACGGTCACCGGTTCGGTGACGTCGAACGCCTGCGCACCCGTGCGGGTGTGCACCCGGACCCGCAACTCCCCC
Organism: Rhodococcus sp. NPDC057014; assembly: GCF_042673295.1. NCBI lineage: Bacteria > Bacillati > Actinomycetota > Actinomycetes > Mycobacteriales > Nocardiaceae > Rhodococcus > Rhodococcus sp. NPDC057014. The sequence continues at coordinate 16,546 of NZ_JBHUSF010000134.1, read as the reverse complement.
ACGAGCGTGCGGGCGGAGTCGTTGACCGCGTCGATGCGCAGTCCGTCCATCCCGTCCTCGCCGAGCAGGACCGCGACGGGCCGGGAGAGCCGCCGCATCACGAACCACGGCGCCTTCGGTCTGCCGTCGGAGTCGAGCAGCCCCCACCCGGCGCCGGGTTCGAGGTCGCGGAGCGCGAGCACCAGCGCCCCGTCGCATCCCGAATCCGGGCGACGCCAGTAGCCGAGGGTGGTCGCGACAGCCTCGCAGACGGCGGCGCGACCGAGCGCGAGGTACCGCTCGGGATCGGACCAGCGGACCGTCGACGGTTCCTCACCGAACAGTGTCCGCACGTAGTGGTCGCGGACGTCCTCGAAGTCCCAGGACGCCCCGTTGTCGCGGGGCACGGCGGCCTTCCACCGCGGGTGGTGACCCGCGGAGGCGAGGCTGCCGAACTCGGTCTCGATCGTCGCGTCCGATGGGGGGATCGAAAATGCGAGGCATTCGGCGGCGAACCGCACCCCGGCCTGGCGAACGTCGGACGGCGGCAGCCGGTAACCGCCGACGCCGAAGTAGTGCGCCACACCGGTCCCCACGTGAGTCGCGAGCGCGTCGCCTCCTGGCGGCGGGGACGGCGACGACGACACCGACACCACCCCCGGCGTGATCCGCGCGACCACCGCCGGGATCACGTCGTGCACCGCCGGGATGTGCGGCGCCGGGAGTCCGAGCATGATGGGTTGCTGTTCGGTTTCGCTGCCGCCGCTGAACACGGCGAGCGCGGGGTTGCCCGACAGCGGTCGCAGCACCGCCTCGACCTCCGCGGTCAGCAGTTCCAGGAACGTCTGGTCGTCGGGTGGGTCGAACGTCGACAGCATGGCGTCCTGCCACACCAGGACGCCGAGTTCGGCACAGTCGTCCCAGAATGCGGAGTCCTCGTACAGCATCGTGCCCGGCACCCGGACCATGTTGAGCCCGGCCTCGACCACCCGCTCGAGGGTTTCCCGCGTCTGCGTCCGGCCGCCCAGCCCGATCGGATCGACCGGGGTCCAGACGGCCCCGCGGCAGTACACGTCGACGCCGTTGACCGACAGACGGAACCCGCCGTCACCGCGCACCCCGCTCACGGTGCGGAATCCGACGGCACCCAGGTCGAGAACGTCCTCGCCGACGGCGATGCTCAGCGGATACGTCACCGGGACGCCGTGGGTGTGGGGCCACCACAACCGGACGTCGGGGACGGACAGGTGCGCGCGCACGTCCCGCACGCCGGGGCCGATTTCGACGACGGTCGCCTCCGCGGAGACGTCCCCGAGCCGGACGACGGGAGGCGGGCCCACCGAGCCGTGCACGCGCACGGCGAGATCCAGCACGCCCGTCCCGGCTTCCACGGTGGTGACCACGTGACGGTCCGACAGCACCGGCGCGGCGCCGTCGTGCAGTCGCACCGGCCGCCACGGGCCGACCGGGGCGGGCACGCCGCCGAAGACCGGGGCGCGACCGAGCATGCTCGTCCGCATCCAGCGCAGCCCCTGCGCACTCACCAGCGACGACCGCCAGCGTCCGCGGGGTCGCCGACGGCGCAACGCCGCGTCGAGCGACGGGAATCGGATCGCCAGCGTGATCGTGCCGGGGCGAGAGACCACGTCGACCGAGACCGGCACGAACATCGACTCCGAGGACAGGACGAGGTCGTCGCCGGCCCACACCTCCGCGTGCGAGGCCAGGCCGTCGAACTCGAGCCGCCAGGGACCGGGGCCGCCGCCCGGCACGTCGGTGACGAACCACCAGTCCACCGCATCGGTCTGCGCCGCGCGCGCCGCCTCGACGCCGTCGGCCGCCCGGATCGCGCCGGCCGCAGTACCCGGAACCTGCGCGGGATACCACGGCCCCGGCACACCCGCCAACTCCGACGGATCGGTGACCGAACCCGGTCCCGTTGCCACGCAACGCCACCGAGCGCCGTCGAGAAGATCCACTACGCGTGTCCGACCACGCGCGCCACACCGTCCACCGACCGTTCCCACGCGTCGGCCATGCGGTCGAGTTGCGCAGACGGGTCGACGCTGCGTCCGCGAGCGGCGCGCGCCATCTGGAACTGCACACTCTTCGCGCCGTGCGCCACCTCCCGGAAGCCCGGAGCGAACGCCGCGGCCCCCGCGAACCCGTTGCGCTCGAGGTACTCGCAGACGTCGGCGGCGAGTTCCGCGGTGGCGCCGCACTGTCGCAACACCCCGAACGTCCACAGGTGAAACGTGTCGATGCCCGCGCCGCGGATCCAGGGCACGTCGGCGACCACCCGCTCACCGAGAGCGCGCACCGGATTTCCGTCCGGCCGCATCGCGAGATGATGCCGCAGCACCGCGTCGAAGCGGCCCGGCCGGTATTCCGGCGCACCGTCGAACCGGACCTGCTCGACGTACGGCGTGAACGTCGCCGCTCCGGCGAGGTCGAGTCCGAACAGCCCGCGGAAGTCGTCCCCGGTCAGCCGGTGATATCCACTGTTGTGGAAGTACTCGAGCACACCGGACTCGCGGTCGACGAAGTTCGCGACGATCGTGGTCTTGCTGTGGCTCTCGCGGTAGCCGGTGCCTGCCGTGTCCGGCAGCCAGTGCGCGTCCACCTCGACGGTCGACAACATCCCGACCGCGAGATTGTCCTCCACATGGTCGAGGACGCCGCGCCAAACGTTCATCTCCCCCACGTCGATCCCGTACAGGCCGAACAGATCCTCGGGCTTGAACTTCAGGAACGTCCACTGCGATCCGTCGAACCGGGCGCCGAACGCGCACGCGGCGGCGGGCACCGGATCGAGCCCGAGCGAGTGCAGTACCTCCACCCACAGGTCGAGGTAGCAGTTGGTCTCCGTCCAGGTCCGTTCGTCCGAGTGGATGGGGTGCGGTTCGTAGCCGTCCGGCGAGATGTCGATGAGCCGGGACGTCACAGCGACATCCGGGATTTCACCGCGCTCGGCCAGCGCGACGGGTCCAGGCCGTGGGTCCGCAGCATCGCCAGCGCGATGCGTTCCATCCCGAAACCGACGCACGCACTGTGCGCGACCCCACCGTCCGCGGTGGCGATGTCGAACGTGACACCGAAATGGTCCTGATGACAGTTGCACGACACGACCGCGGTCCCGTCGTCGAGATCGCCGTACAGGCGCACCGTCAGCTCGGTCTTGAGGTTCTCGTCGCGCTGGTTCGCCGCGAGCATTCGTCCGGCCCTGCCGAAGAACGGGTCGTTGGCGACCACCGGGGTGGCGTCCAGCCACAGGTCGGACAGCACCTCCAGTCCGCGCTCGATCCACGAGTCACGGTGGTTCGCAGCCTGCTCCGCGGTGCCGATCCGCACGAACTCGTGCATCCGGAACGCCTGCATGCGGGCGGGATCGAACGCGGGCTCGTGCCGGAAGCAGTAGCCGTACACGTCGAGCAGCGCACCGCCGTCCGGCAGCACTCCCGTGAACATCGGGTACGCGGGGTGGCAGGCCGCCGACACCAGCATGGTGTCGGTCGGCTCGAGCCACCTGTCCCAGCTCTCGCCGTCGGCGCGCGCCGAGAGCAGTTGGGCGTGCTCGGCGTTGGTGCCGGTGAAGGTAGTGATCGCGCCGGTCAGATTCGGGAACGACGCGATGTAGTCCGTCCGCTCGAAACTGGTGCGCGGGAACACCGGCGGAAACCGGAATCGGGCCGCGGAGTCGCCCGGACCCGCCGCCCGCACGACTGCGTCGATGCCGTCGACGATGTCCTCGAACAACCCCGACCGTCCGTAGAGGCCCGCGACGGATGTGTCCACCAGGAGTCCCGCCCCCAGCAATTCCGCCCGGAACGCGCGCCGGGCACGCTCGAGTTCGCTCGTCTCTTCCTGCTCCACTGCGATGTCCGTGCTCATATCGTCCCCCGGTATGCCGTGGCCAACTGCGCCGAGTTGGCCATGATTCGATCGTTGTTGACCATGACGGCCGCACCGTGCGCATCACGCAGGTGCCGGCCGAGCGAGTACTCCGTGTCTTCCCGGTACCCGGCGATCCCACAGATCAGCAGGGCCCTGCCGACGAGGTCGACGACCAGGGTCGACGCCGTGACCTTGAGGTTGTTCATCGCGAGCGAATAGCCCACTCCTCCGGCGACTTCGGCCTCCGGCGAACCGGCCGGAGCCGCGTCGGCGTCGTCGAATCGGCGGGCTGCGGCGAACACGAGGTCCGCGAACTGCTGGTGCACGGCGGCTGCCTCGGCGAGGCGCAGCGCTGCGGGCGAGGCTGCGCCCGGCTGTTTGCGCGCGGCCGCCCGCACATACCGGCGCGCCTTCTCCACCGCGGCGTCGGCGATGCCGAGCCACACCGCCGACCACACGGAGTGCGACACGGGGAGCATGGTCTCCGCCGAGATCTCCGAGTAGGGGTCGGCGACGACGAGATCCGGTGTGGTGGTGGCGCGCAGCACGAAACCGGGACTGCAGGTTCCGCGCAGCCCCAGCGTGTTCCACTCGCCGGTGCGCTCGAGTGTCACGTCGGCACGCCGGCAGATGACGAGCACCTGGTCGCTGGGCGGGCTGTCGGGGGTGCGCCGCGCGGTCGCGAGGATCGCGTCGGCGTACTCGCCGTACGAGATGACCGGGGCGTTCTTGACCAGCGACACCACGCCACCGGACCGCTCCACCGCGCACGTGCTGCGGCGGACGTCGCCGCCGATGCCCAGTTCCGTCGTCGCCGACGCGAGCAGGTACTGACCTGCGACCGCGTCACGCAGGAAGGTGGAGACGCCGTCGCCACCCGGATGCCGTACGAGCGAGAGGATCTGGGTCTGGTGCATCGCGAAGATCATCGCGGTAGCGGCGCACTGGCGGCCCAGGGTCCGGGCGATCGTGCACAGCTCCCGCAGCGTCGCGCCTTCACCACCCAGTTCCACAGGGACGGCGCACGACAGCAGACGCTGGTCCCGGAGCGCGTTTACGGCCTCCTGAGGAAAGCGCGCGTCACGATCGACGTCGACGGCCCACCGCGCGGCCGCCTCGGCGACAGCCGCGGCCCGTGCCGACGGGCCGGACACCTGGGCGGACCCGATCTCCGTGTCGCCCGCGAGGGCGGTGCTCATGCCACGCCGAGTTCGACGAGCGCACCCCGGATGGAGTCGACGCTCGCGAACGTGCTCTTGCGCAGCAATTCGTCGGGGAACTCGATGTCGAACGAATCCTCCAGCGCCAGCATGACGTTGACACTCGCGTGGGACGTCAGACCGAGTTCGTACAGATCGGCGCCGACGGCGATGCTCCCGGCGTCGACGGACAGCCGGGCGTGGTCGCCGAGAACCTTGCGGATCGTCTGCTCGCTCATGGGTGGCGTTCTCCTTGGTGATCGGGGGGTGTACTCAGCCGGGACGCGGTGACCATCGCGATCGCGACCTCGGCCTCGTGCGAGATCGAGACGTCGAACCCGCCGAGCCCCTGACGCTCGGCGAGTGCCGAGGCGTTGCCGGACAGTCGCACTCCGCATCCACCCCAGCTCTCGCGCCGGATCTCGATGGACTGCCACGGCAGGGCGACGTCACCGGGCCGCAGCACCTTGACCACGGCTTCCTTGGCCGCGAATCGGGCGGCCAGCCGTTGGACCCGCGCGGGTCCTGCGCAGCTTTCCAATTCGTGGGGTGTGAAGATCCTGTTCAGGTAGCGGTCACCGAACCGCTCGACACTGCTTCGCACGTGCCCGACCGTCATCACGTCGCACCCGATACGGGATTCGGGGATCTGCGAGACCGCACCACCAGACATCGATCCCCCTGCTCCAGTTTTCGACAGTCCACGTTCCGCGCGAGAAAGCCACCCTCAGCGACTCTCCAGCAAACCCTTCGAGAAGTTACCGTATTTTGCCAATTAAAGACAAGAGGTCCTTCGGTGTGGGCATAAACATACCCCGAGTCTGTAACGCTGTCTTCTCGAAGCCGATGACGCAGCAAATCGGGCGCGAGCGATCCCTGACAACACGCCGCCGCGCCGTGCAGGAAAAGGCTACAGCCCGACCTCGATTGCGCCGGCCGCCAGCAACTTGCCGACCTTTTCCGCCGAGACCGGGCGGCTGAACAGAAATCCCTGCGCCCGATGACATCCCATGTCCAGCAGTTGCCGGGCCGACTCCACGTTCTCGACGCCCTCCGCCACCAATTCCAAGCCGAACGACTCGGCGAGTCCGATGATCGACTTCACGATCGCCCGGTCCTCCGGGTTGGTGTCCAGGTTCATCACGAACCCTTTGTCGATCTTCAATGTCCCCACCGGCAGTGCCTTGAGGTGGCTGAGGGAACTGTACCCGGTGCCGAAGTCGTCGATCGCGACCTCCACGTCCATCGCATGCAGTCCCTCGAGCGCTTCACGCGTCCAGGTGAGATCACTGAGCACCGCGTTCTCCGTGATCTCCAGGCACAGTGCGCCTTTACGAAGGTCGAACTCCGTCAACGCGTTCGCGACGACGTCGAGAAAGTCCAGACCGGCCAACTGCCCCGGTGAGACGTTGACGCGGAGATCCAGATCCAACTCGGGCGCCTGCGACCGCCAGTCGGCCCACTGCCGGCAGGCCTTCCGGATGACCCAGCGCCCGAGTTCGCCCGCAACGTTCGTCGCCTCGGCGACGTCGATGAACGAGCCCGGCTGCAGCAGCCCGAGCAGCGGATGATTCCACCGCACCAGGGCCTCCACCCCGATGATCCGGCCGGTCCGCAGGTCGACCTCGGGCTGGTATTCGAGAAACAGCGACTCGTCCGCGATCGCCGCGCGCAGACTGAGCTCGATCATGTTGCGCTTCTCGCTCTCCTCCTGCATCTCGTCGGTGAAGACGCTGATCGCGTTACCGCCCTTGGTCTTCGCAACCATGACGGCCTGGTCGGCCTGGCTGAGGAGCGAACTCGTGGTGGCCTTGCCAGGGCGCCCCGCCGCGACCCCGATGCTGACACTGCGGCTGACCACCTCGCGGCCGAGACGCACCCGTTCGGTCACGACGTCGCGGATGTGCTGCGCCCGCCGCTCCGCCTCCTCGAGACCCACCGACCCTCCGAGCACGAGCACGAATTCGTCGCCGCCCAGCCTCGAGACGAGGTCGTCGGCCTCGCTGGTCGATCTGAGCCGGTCCGCGATCGTCGAGATGAACCCGTCGCCCGCCCCGTGCCCGAAGAAGTCGTTGAGGGGTTTCAGGCGGTCCAGGTCCAAGAACAGAATGGCGACCGGCCCGGGTTCGGTCGACGCCAGGCGGGTGTCCAGATGGTGGTACAGGGCGCGCCGGTTGCTGAGTCCGGTGAGGGAATCGTGATCGGCCGAGTAGCGCAATTGCTCCTCGACGACGATGCGGGCCTGGACCTGGGCGAGCAGGGCGGCAATCGCCTTCAGGACGTCGAGCTCCGGCGGCGTCCAGTCGCGGTCGCCGAACTTGATGAATCCGAGCGTGCCCGTCGTCGTCTCGCCGGACAGCAGCGGAACGGCGGCGAGCGACACCTGCGGCACCCCCGACGCCTCGCGGACCCGTTCGTTGTAATCCGGACCGGACACCTCCGGACGGAAGATGGCGACTTCCTTCTGGTGCTCGATCTGGGCGAAGGTCGGATCGGCATCCTTGAAGTAGACGACGCCGAGTGGGTCCGGATCGGGGATGAACGGCCGAAGAGGATATTCCGCGACCAGGACCGTCGCCGCGATCTCGTGATCGGTGAACCGGAGAAAGCTGGTGTCGACCTCGAAGTGTTCCACGAGATCCTGCAGCACGCGGGTGGCCACGGCCTTGAACGAGACCGCGTCGACAGGCGTGAGCCGGGACGCCACGGTTGTCACCAGGGTCTCGAGCTTTTCGGTTTGCTTCTCGGTGTTCACGGGCCCTCCTGTCGTTACGATATCCGCCTTCGCACCCGGTCGGCGCGGCGCTCGCTCCGAACCGACGGGCCCGGCGCATGGCTGAGCCGTAACACCATGGCGAGCGCCTCACCTGCCTTCGCTCCGACGACGTCGAACAATTCTTCCCGCAACCTCTCCAATGGTGCCGCATACCGGGGTGAGAGTTGTTCGAGTTCCGCACTTTCCACACCGTAGAGAAACACCGGCGAAATCGGCTGGACGGCGAGGCCGAGCGCCTGCGCGTGAATCCACACGCTTTCGGTCGCCTCACCGCCACGTACATAGTCCCGAGAGGTGCTGCCCGGAATCGCGACGACCGCGACAGCCGAACTCGAGGCGATGCGGTCCGCCGTGGACTTGCCCAGCGCCCGTCCCGCATCCTGTGCGCCGAGTCGTTCCATGACCTCGGGTCTCCGCAACAGCGCGAGCGTCGACAGTTCCGCCGAATCGAGTTCCAGCGCGCGCACGTCGATGCCGGTGTCGACCGAATCCCGGGGTGGCCACCGCAACTCGCCGATCATCTCGCGGTGCAGGGTGGGGGTGAGGAAACGGATGCGGTCCGACTCGGCCAGAATGGCGCCGATCGTCGCGATGTCGTCCCGGTCGGTGACCAGGCAGAGGCGGGCGCCTTCGCGGGCCGCGGCCTCCGCGAGGAGGCCGGCCTGCGAGTCGTCCAACGGCCGGGGGACGCCCAGCCTGCGGTTGGTGGTCCGGTCGAGCATGTGTTCGTAGCGGTCGCTGAGTTCCCGGTCGTTTCCGCTCCCGAACGTCAGCGTGGCGACGGGGAGCCCCGGATCGGCTTCTCGGACCGTCACAGCGCCGAGGAGGCCGGCGGCGGACGCGGCGATTCGGGCGTTGTGCAGCGCGGCGCCGACCGCGACACAACTGCCGCGGTACCCGACGTCCATGGCCGTCGTGTGCTCCGGCGCGAGGGAGATGGTCAGTCCCGCGTCATCCGCCGCGATCGTCCACGGCTGGACGTTTCCACCGGAAGGCGCGCGGGCCGCGGCATTCACGACGGCGCCGACGGCGTCCTTCGTCGGGTCCGCGATCGCAGCCCGGTTCGCCGGTTCCTCCGGCACGTCCTGCGGCAGCGGTGGATCGGCGAGAACATCGAGATACTCGTCGAGATCCATCCGGCACCGGCCCGACGTGAGCGGCTGCCCGAGCCCGATGCGCCGCACCGCCGCCGCGACCTGCGCCCCACCGAGCAGCACGTCGCCTCCGAGCTGGGGCCACGTGGAGATGGTGTCGTCCACTTCCACCAACGACGCCGCCATCGTCGCCGACAACTGTCCGGCATCGAGAATCTGCAGAACGAGCGGAATCTTGTCCCGCGAACCGAGTCCTGCCAGCGATTCCACGTCGACGTCACCGATCACTCCGTGGAACGGCGGCCGATCCGGTTCGACGTCGAAGCGCTCGACGTCCAGCAGACCCCGGTCACTGGTCGCCATCAGCACCGGCAATCCCCTGCGCCGGGCCTCTCTCCGCAGGGACACCTTGACGTCGAGGGAGTCGCATTCGTCGATCACCACGTCCGTGCCGTCCAGGAATTCGGCGATCGATTCGGCATCGACACCGTCCTTCCACAACGTCACAGTGACGTAGGGATCGATCTCCGCGACACGGCGGGCGGCGACCACGGCCTTGTTCACGCCGAGGTCCAGAACAGTGCCGGGAACCCGGTTCAGGTTGGACAGGTCGAGGGTGTCGAAGTCGGCGAGCCGCAGGCCGCCGCACGCGCCTTCCAGCGTCAGAGCCAACGCGACCGCGTGACCGACGCTGAGACCGACGATCCCGACGGTGACGCCCCGGAGGCGGTCCTGCTCCTGCGCGGTGATCTTGTTCCGATTCCGGTCCAGCCGCAACAGCCGGAACGACGTGGGACCGAGCAGACGCACCACGGTCCGCCGCCACGAGTAGTACGCCCACACCGGAGCCTCGTCCAGCACACCCGCGTCCGGCGTGGGAACGAGGGAACGCAACGCGTCCCGCTGATGGTCGAGTCGATCGACGAAGACTACCGCGGGGTCGCGGCGGAGGCGGTCGAGTACCGCCGCGTCCTCGGAGTGGCCCTCGTCGAGCAGTAGTGCGGTGTACTCACCGTGGGTTTCGTTCACGAGACGCTCCGCATCGGCCGGACGACGTCGCCTCCCGTCCCCGTCGCGATGGCTGCCGACGGCGTCGGTTCGGACGTCGTGAGTAACAGTTGGGCCAGCTGCATGAATTCGGCGCGGCCCCTGCGCCTACTCCGATCCCACCACATCAGCCGCGTCTCGTAGCGGTCATCCGGATAGGGCACGGGAGCAATATGGTCGGCCACTACCCCACCGGTGGTTCGCCACGTGTCCAAGACGTGGGATGCGGCGGTCGCGAGCATGAACTGGACGTCGAGAAGATCCATCGAGAAGGTGGCAAAACGGCCCAGTGCACCGACGAGTTCGCCGCGCCGGGCGGCGGTGTCCGACACCCATGCGCCCTTCGCCTCCACGACACCGAACGGCAGCCGGTCCTCGATCATCCGGCGGACGGCGGGAGCTCCGGGATCGTTTGCCCATTCCGTGATCGCATGCGCTTGACCAGCGTCGATGTACGGTCCCTGCGCGCGGACACCCGCTGCGACGGAGCCGTTGGACTCGATCGCGACGAAGAAGATCGCGGTACTGTCGCCGTCCTGGATCCGGCGGTACTCGAGAGCCTTCTCGGCGCCGTACTTGCGATAGCCCGCTACCGCTCCCTCGAGATATGCTTCCCACAGCTCGGGCTCCTCGGAGGGCCGGGCCACGACGAAGCGACACTCCGACCGTGGATCCCACACGCTCAGAGTTCGGTCAATTAGAGTATCTGTCGACCGTGTGTCGACCTGCGGACGCGACAGCTGTTCAACTGGCATTGGCTTTCCCATCGGAGTCGGTGCGGCAATTCCGGGGACTCACGGGTTACGTAAAGACCCCAAGAACTGGACACACGAACCCGGTCACAGCCCCGCGGCTACTTATTTTCCGCGTTTACACCGGATTTGTCACCTGAGATGCCACAAACGCGCTCGAAAACAAACTTCAGGTCTGTAATTGTCGACCCGTATTTATGCGAGCGAAATGAACAGCTCGACGCTGCTCGGAGCGCGGAAGACCTCGATCTCCTCCGCGTAGGCGCGCTCGATGCGCCCTTCCTTCTCCGCCAGCTCGGCCTGAATCCACACGTCCTCGATCGGGTCGGACGACCGTCCGTCGGGCGTGAACTTGGCGAAGTAGCCGGCCGGGACACGCACCAGTACGTCACCGACCTCGAGCTGACCGAGGTCGGTACACCGATATCCGATCACGGCGGTCCACCCCAGATCCGGGACAGCGACATATACGGTGACCAGCTCGGCAGTGCCGCGTTGCTGGATGCGCTCGCGGGTGAACTTCATCAGATCGGTCGAATGCGCCGACGAACTGAGCTCCGTGCGCGGCAGAACGAGCCCTCCAAAGTCGGCGGACTCACGCTTGACGATCTCGAAACTCATTGCGGCCCCTGCATCGTCGCGGGTGGCACTATCGCCACATACAAATCGATCCCGAACGCGTGCGGGTAGAACTCGAAGTCGCCGGTGTAGGACCGTTCGATCTGCCGCGATTCCTCCGCCTCACGAATCTGCCCCCAGAGGGCGTCGAAGAGATCAGGAAACGTTCCGACCGAGGAGAATTTGGCGTACGTTCCCGCAGGAATCCGCGACACCAAGTGTCCGCGGCCAACCTGATCGATGGAGGAGCACTCGTAGCCCACGATTTGCGTGTAGTACGAATTGATCTCGGGCGCGTGGTCCACGTAGGCGGAAGCCAGCGGCCGATCCACGTTCTGCGCGAGGAGGGTCGACCACGTCTTCTCGAGAGCCTTGTCGCGTGCTTCTCCGAGCGCCCGCTTGGGGCTACGGACGGCCAGTCCGGCGACCAGCGTCTCTTCGCGTTCGACAATGACGAACGGCATCGGGCACCCTCCGATGTCATCGGCTCATTGGGCTGGCAATGTCAGTTATCTTTCGACCGCCCGATAATTCGGGGGACGAGATTTCACAATACATCGTCCGGTAACCGGAAACGGCGTCATTGGTCCGGCAAAGCCTGGCGCCCAACTGGGCAAACCACGGCGGCTCCGACTCATTCCTTTCAACAAGAGTCCGCAACCGTTTTGTCCGCCAAAATACATACTTAAAGTATTTTTTCAGCGCTTTTCTCAGATTCGAGGTGTGTTTAATCCGAATGCCCGACTTCACCCTGTGACGCAACCGACGACGCGGCGGCGATCGAGCGGTCGTCGCGGAAACCGCTTCCCGCGGAAGGGGTTTGCTAGCGCAGCAGACGCCGGGACGCGAACTGGCGGAAATAGACGAGCTTCGACGGCTCGACGAGCCCGGGAAGGATGAAGTACCAGACCCGTTCCATGCGGCGCGGAAGATCGTCGAAGGAGCCCGTCGCGCTCGCGACGACGTGAGCCCCGAGCAGCGACCCGAGCAGGAAAATGGACAGCGTGTCGGTGGAGACGTCGTCCTCCGCGAGAATGTCGCCCTCTTCGACGGCTCTCTTCACCAGCCGCTCGAAACCCTGCTGCCACGACGCCACGACGTTGCCGTGCGTGCCCTGGTAGTCGCCGATCTCGTGCTGCAGCCGCAGCATTGCCGCGACGATCGGATCGGCACTTGCGGCCTCGATCGCCACGTAAGACAGGGCGACGAGCGCCTCCAGCGCCGGCGTCGGCCCGTCACTCACCGACGTCATACCTGCTGTGAGGCGGATCTGCCCCTCGTCGATGACACCGCGGGCGAGGTCTTCCTTCGAGCTGAAGTGGAAGTACAGCGCGCCTTTGGTCACACCCGACTGCTCGATGATCTCGTTGAGACCCGCATTCGCGTAGCCCAGTCGCAAGAACACGTCGGCCGCCGCCATCAGGACCGACGCCCGAGTTACCTCTGCTCGAACCTGTCTCGCCATCGACTGCCTCCCGAACGCCCCCCCGACGGGGCGCAAACTCCAGCGAACCCTAGCACTCGACAGGCGCAGCCCTCCGGAAGTTGAACCGCGAGTCTGAAAACGAGAACACGTTCAGGCCGGCTGGGCGCCGGGCCGATCGGTACCCAGTTGGGGATCGGCCTCCAAATTCGTCAGCCCGTTCCAGCACAGGTTGACGAGATGCGCGGCGACGACCTCCTTCGGCGGCGTCCGCGCGTCCAGCCACCACGTCGCGGTCGTGGACACCATTCCGACCAGAGCCTGTGCGTAGAGCAGAGCCAGATCCGGGTTGAACCCACGCCGCGAGAAGTCGCCGGCGAGGATGTGCCCGACCTGCCCGATGGCCTCGTTGAGCAGACTCGAATACGTTCCGTCCGGCGCCGCCACCGGCGAGTCGCGAACGAGGATCCGGAATCCGTCGGTGTGCTCCTCCACATAGGTGAGCAGCGCCAGCGCCACCCGCTCGACCCGGATCCGGGAGCGATTCTGCTTCAGCGACGACGTCACCATCTCCAACAGTCGCGACATCTCCCGATCCACGACGACGGCGTACAGGCCTTCCTTGCCGCCGAAGTGTTCGTAGACGACCGGCTTGGAGACGTGCGCCCGCTGTGCGATCTCCTCGATCGACGTCGCCTCGTAGCCACGCTCGGCGAACAGGGCTCGACCGATCTCGATCAACTGCTCCCGGCGTTGGGTACCGGTCATCCGGGTGCGGACCGCCCGCTCGGGGGTCGCGTCCACGTCCGTGGGTCGGGGCACCGAGCCACCATCCTTTCCTGACACTCGCGACGACGAAGTGCCGCGGGCAGCGCAGAAACACTGCAGGTAGCACCCACTCTATCGGGGCGTTCCCAACAAATTTCCGCAGCGGTTCGACGTCCGGCGGGTCGGCATGCGAGGATTCTCTCGCGCAAACGGGCGTGACACCCCGTGTGTGTGGCAATCCGCCGTAGTGTAATGGCAGCACCTCTGATTTTGGTTCAGATAGTTCAGGTTCGAGTCCTGGCGGCGGAGCGAAGACCTGCGGAGCGTATTCCTGCAGGTGGAGCTGCTTACAGCAGCACGAGTAGAACGACGCAGAGGGAGCTTCATGCCAGTGCAGACCGCCGTGGTCGTCCTCGCCGCCGGCGCAGGAACTCGGATGCGGTCGAAGACCCCCAAGGTGTTGCACACCCTGGGCGGGCGCACGATGCTGGCGCATTCCCTGCACGCCGCCGCCGAGGTCGACCCGACGCACCTCGTCACCGTCGTCGGTCACGACAAGGAGCGTGTCGGCGCCGCCGTCAGCGCCCTCGAGACCGAACTGGGCCGCCCGATCGCCGTCGCCGTCCAGGAAGAGCAGAACGGCACCGGACACGCCGTCGAGATCGGCCTGTCCGCCCTGCCCGCCGATTTCCGCGGGACCGTGCTGGTCACCGCCGCCGACGTGCCACTCCTCGACGGCCGCACCCTGCACGCTCTCGTCGACGAGCACCGCAGCGAGCCCACCCCCGCGGCAGTGACGGTGCTGACGTTCACAGCTCCCGAACCCCGAGGCTACGGTCGGATCGTCCGTCTGCCCCACGACGGTGGCATCGCCGAGATCGTCGAAGAGGCCGACGCCACCGAGGAGCAGGCGGCCATCACCGAGGTCAATGCCGGTGTGTACGCGTTCGACGCGGAGTTCCTGCGCACCGCGCTCGGGCAGCTCAACGCGAACAACGCGCAGGGCGAGCTGTACCTGACCGACGTCGTCAAGATCGCCCGCGAGGCCGGCGCGCCCGTCTTCGCCGCCCACCTTGCCGACTCCGCGAAGGTCGCAGGCGCCAACGACCGCGTCCAGCTGTCGAGGCTGGCCGCCGAACTCAACCGCCGCACTGTCGAGAACTGGATGCGGGCCGGGGTCGCCGTCATCGACCCGTCGAGCACCTGGATCGACGTCGGCGTCACGCTGGCCCGCGACGTCACCATTCATCCCGGTGTGCAACTGCTCGGCACCACCTCTGTGGGTGAGGACGCCGTCATCGGTCCCGACACCACCCTCACCGACGTGTCGGTGGGCGAAGGCGCCAGCGTGGTGCGTACCCACGGCTCGGAATCGACGATCGGCGCAGGCGCCACCGTCGGGCCGTTCACCTACCTGCGTCCCGGCACCGTCCTCGGTGCGTCCGGCAAACTCGGCGCGTTCGTCGAGACGAAGAACGCCGACATCGGGGCGCACTCCAAAGTTCCTCACCTGACCTACGTGGGTGACGCCACGATCGGCGAGTACAGCAACATCGGTGCGTCGAGCGTGTTCGTCAATTACGACGGCGTCTCCAAGAGCCGTACGGTGGTGGGGTCACACGTCCGGACCGGATCGGACACCATGTTCGTCGCTCCGGTACAGGTCGGTGACGGTGCTTACACCGGCGCCGGCACGGTGCTGCGTTTCGACGTACCGCCGGGGGCACTCGCGGTCTCCGGAGGGAAGCAGCGCAATATTGACGGCTGGGTGCAACGAAATCGGCCCGGGACCGCCGCCGCCGAGGCGGCGTCCGCCGCGGGACCGCACCACAGTTCAGATCTGCACGAAACCGAGAAGCAAGATTTAAAGGATGGCATAGAGCAGTGACCGCGAATTGGATCGACAACCAGAAGAACCTCATGCTTTTTTCTGGTCGCGCGCATCCGGAGCTGGCCGAACAGGTCGCGAAGGAACTCGACGTGCGGGTCACCCCGCAGACTGCCCGTGACTTCGCGAACGGCGAGATCTTCGTCCGTTTCGAGGAGTCGGTCCGAGGCTCCGATGCCTTCGTGCTGCAGAGCCACCCCGCCCCGCTGAACACGTGGGTGATGGAACAGCTGATCATGATCGACGCGCTCAAGCGCGGGTCGGCCAAGCGCATCACCGCGATCCTGCCGTTCTACCCGTACGCCCGCCAGGACAAGAAGCACCGCGGCCGTGAGCCCATCTCGGCTCGCCTGATCGCCGACCTCCTCAAGACGGCCGGCGCCGACCGCATCATCACGGTCGACCTCCACACCGACCAGATCCAGGGCTTCTTCGACGGGCCCGTCGACCACATGCACGCGCAGGGTCAGCTCGCCGAGTACATCCGCGGCAACTACGGCACCGAGAACATCGCCGTCGTCTCCCCCGACTCCGGTCGCGTCCGGGTCGCCGAGAAGTGGGCCGACACGCTCGGTGGCGCGCCGCTGGCGTTCATCCACAAGACGCGCGACCCGCTGGTGCCCAACCAGGTGAAGTCCAACCGCGTCGTCGGTGACGTCGAGGGCCGCACCTGCATCCTGATCGACGACATGATCGACACCGGTGGAACCATCGCCGGCGCCGTGAAGATCCTCAAGGAGGCCGGCGCGGGCGACGTGATCATCGCCGCCACCCACGGTGTCCTGTCCGACCCTGCGGCCGAGCGTCTCGCCGCGTGTGGTGCGCGGGAAGTCATCGTCACCAACACGCTCCCGATCGACGAGTCGAAGAAGTTCGCGACCCTCACGGTGCTGTCCATCGCGCCGCTGCTGGCACGCACCATCAAGGAAGTGTTCGAGAACGGCTCGGTCACGTCGCTGTTCAACGGCAACGCCTAGGCCCTTCGGGCCTGTGAGTGGTGGGGGGGGGGAGGGGGGCGGGAACCCCACACAAGCGGTGGCGTGGCCCGGGGTTGGACGGGGTGCCCCCCCCGGGGCGCGGCGTGAGGGGGGGGCGCGGGGGCGTCAAA
>NZ_JBHUSF010000133.1:0-22458 GCF_042673295.1 Rhodococcus sp. NPDC057014 | reverse complement strand
ATTCCGGTGGTGTCGGTCGGCTGCACGGCGATCCGGACAAGTGGCGCCTCGACGGGATTGGTCGTCAACGGGCACACCGTTACCGAAGCGGTCGAATCGAACCGATCGTCCTGGACGATGACCACGGGTCTCGGCTTGCCGGTGTAGGCGCCCCGCGCAGCAGCGATGTAGATGTCGCCCCGCCTCACTCGCCGGGCTCCGCCTCATCCCAATCGACTGAGATGGCATCAACGAATGCCTGGTCATCGGCTTCATGCTCGCTCGCCGCGACGGCAGCCGACTGGCGGTGAGCTTCCGCGACAAACTCCGGAGCCCGTACGTCGGGCACCCAGATCTGAACAGGCCGCAGGCCCTGCTCGCGCAACCGCCGGCGATGCTCGCGTACCCGCTCTCGTGTGCTCGCCATCCGCCAATGTTACATGTAACGGGTTCAGTCGACAACAGACGTGCGTCCGCTGGCCGATGCGCCAACGGCAATGCACTACGGCACTGGTCCATCGCGGGCGGGTCTAGTCTGCCTCGTCGTGTTATCTGACCGTTGAGTCCCAAGCACCGCGCCGCCGGCGTTGTGCGTTCGAGAGATGGGAATCAGCGATGTACATCGGGTATGCACGAGTGTCCACCGATCAGCAAGACCTGACCGCGCAGCAGCACGCTCTGCTCGGGTTCGGGGTGTCACCGGAACGGATCTACGTCGATCACGGCTTGACCGGTACCAATCGTTTACGGCCCGGTCTGCAGAACGCCCTTGCAGCGTGCCGGAGCACCGACACCCTCGTGGTGACCAAGTTGGATCGCCTGGCCCGTTCATTGCCCGATGCCCGGGACATCGTCGACGAGCTCACGTCCCGGAACGCGTGCCTGCAGATCGGAGCCTCGTTGCACGATCCGACCGACCCCATCGGCCGCCTGTTGTTCAACGTCCTGGCGATGGTCGCCGAGTTCGAGGGCGACCTGATCCGGGCACGAACGAGGGAGGGGATGCGGATCGCGAAGGCGAAGGGACACCTGAAGGGCAAGAAGCCGAAGCTCAACCCACGCCAGGAACGGCACCTGGTCGAACTTCACGCGTCAGGCGAGTACTCGACTGCCGAACTGGCCGACTTGTTCTCGGTGGGCCGGTCGACGGTGTACCGGGCCATCGAACGCGCCCGCCGACCTCAACACGACGGTTACTCAGTCTCCAGTTCCTAGCGATTTCAGTCCTTTCGAACGTTCGCCGGGCCGGCCGCACCGGCGGACGTTCCTGATGAAGGCGAACGGTCCATCGAGGAAGGAACTTCGACCGGATTGCGCCTAACAACACCCGGGTCTCCTCATCGTCGACTACCGCGTAGTAGGTCGCGTCCAGGGCCGCCCGCGCTGGATCGGCGGCCCCAGCGCTGGTGAGTGAACCGACGGCGAATACTTGCCGCCCGAGTTGCTGGTTTCTGAGAGCTGGCTCCGTGCGAGCACGGAGCCGCCGAAGGGCGGGATCGGTCTCGCCCCGCTGCCGCGCATTGAAGAGACCGTCGAACGGCGCAGGAAGCGCGACTTGCTCCTCGACCTCGTCAAGTCCGTCCTGGGCCCACTGCGTGTTGCTCAGGTTCGCTCGCTCGATCGCTGTCCGGGCAGCCCATCGGGCAATCGAACGTTGAGTGGTGGGCTATGACGATGCGATCGCTTCCGCGAGGGTGCGGTCCAGGAGACAGAGGTTCGGCGCCATCGACCCGGCTGCGAGAAGCTCGGCTGTCGGGGGTATACCTCCCCAGATCGCAAAATCGTCATCCGGCGATAGCTCAGGGCTGTGGGTTGTCGTCCGAGAAGCCGATGCAGGCGTCGATTCCGGCCGCGGTCAGAATCGATTGCGGGCTGGGTCGGGTGTTCTCTCGTTCAGAATCTGTTTGGCGTGCACAACGAATCGGTCGGTCATGGGGTGCCTGTTGTGGCGCGGCCAGGTGAGGTAGACCGGGACCGGACTCGTGTTCGTGAGCGGCAGATACGTGACCCCCGGATGGGGGTGGCTGTACTCGGTGGCATCGCTCGTCACACCGATCGCGGCACCCGTGGCGATCGTCGTCAGCCACTCGTCGACGTTCGCCACGACAACTGTCTTCTCCGGGCGGCTGCTCTTCGGCCACAGCTGCAGGTCTGCCGTTCCTGCATTGGAACACAAGGCGATTCGATGCGAAACCAGATCATCGAGCGACAGGGCGCCCTTGCGGTTCAGCGGATCGTCGTCGGCGAGGGCGAGCATTCGGTTCTCGTGGCCGAGCAGTGCGTGCTCGAAGGCGGGTGGTCCTGGTTTCGCGCGGAAGAACGCCATGTCGATCTCGCCTTTCCGCAACGCCAGGGCGGGGTCGTCGACGCGGCGGACCACCAGTTCGGTCCCGGTGTCGTCCTTCCAGGTCCGCAGCAACGCCACCGTATGACGACCGAGGGCCGACCACGCGAAGCCGACGCGCAGCGGCGCCGGGCCCGCTTGCACCTCGGCGACGGCCTCGTCCACGCTCTGCAGGATCCGATGTGCACGCTCCCAGAGCAGCTGCCCCTGCGCGGTCAGCTCCAGGTGCCGGGTGCTGCGGTCGACGAGTTTCGTCCCGATCCGTTCCTCGAGTTGCCCGAGTGTGCGTGAGAGCGCGGGCTGCGCCACATGCAGCACCGCGGCCGCACCGGTGATGCTGCCCTCGTCGCCGATGGCGGCGAGGGCACGCAGATGCCGCAACTCGATATTCATTACTGTCGAGCATAACACCACATGAAATAGCATTTCTCAACGCTGAGTGGCGTGGTTAGCGTTGCCCTCATGAACATTCTGCTGATCGGATCGTCCGGCCGCCTCGGCTCCGCCGTCCACACCGCCCTCGCCGACCGCGGCCACAAGGTCCTCACCGCCGGCCGCACCTCCGGGGACTTCCGTGTCGACCTGACCGACCCCTCCTCCGTCGCCGCGCTCTACGAGAGCATCGGCGCCGTCGACGCCGTTGCCAGCGCCGCCGGCACCGTGCCCTACAAGACCATTCGGGAGATGACGGCCGACGACTACGCTGCCGCCTACGACGGCAAGGTCCGCAGTCAGGTCGAACTGGTCCGGCAGGGCATCCACCGCATCGCCCCGACCGGGTCGTTCACCCTCATCACCGGGATCCTCGCCCGCACCCCCATCGCCACCGGAACCGCCGCGTCCCTGGCCAACGGCGCCGTGGAGGCGTTCGTGCGCGCCGCTGCCGTCGAGATCGCCCCGCAGCGCGTCAACGCGATCAGCCCGACCGTGTTCACCGAGGCCCTCGACGCCTACGGCGACTACTTTCCCGGCTTTCCTGCCGTCGACCTCGCGGATGTCGCTCAGGCGTACGTGCGCTCCATCGAGGGCGTCCAGACCGGTCAGATCTTCGCCCTCGACTGACCTACGTCGAGCTCCCAAGTCCATCCACACAGTCGCCGAGACCTTCCTCTCGGCATGGAAGCGGCCCGAAACCATGAACAGCACACCATTTCCCGCCACACCCACACACTCCGCGTACGACGTCGTCGTCATCGGCGGCGCCACCAGCGGCTCCGCGGTCGCCTGGTACCTGGCTACCAACCCCGACTTCACCGGCTCCGTCCTCGTGGTCGAACGCGACCCGTCGCTGAAGAATTCGGCCACCATGGCGAGCAACAACTGCATGCGCCAGCAGTTCGCCACCGAGATCAATATCGAGATCGCGCAGTACGCCGCCGAGTTCGTGAAGAATTTCCGCGAGAACCTCGGCGGTGGCTCCGAGATCCCGCACCTGCCGATCCGGAACTTCGGCTACCTCTACCTCGCCGACAACGACGAGTTCGCCGAAACCCTGCGCCAGGACAAGCGTCTCCAGGCCTCCGCTGGGGCAGGGACGACGATCCTCTCGCGTGAGGAGATCGCCGCGAAGTATCCTTTCTACCGCGTCGACGACATCGTCGCCGGCAGCCTCAACACCGTCGACGAGGGCGCCTTCGACGCCCTGGTGATGGTCGACTGGTATCGACGCAAAGCCCGCGAGCACGGCGTCGACTACATCGAGAACGAGGTCGTGTCGATCAGTCGGACCGGGGATCGCATCGACACGCTCACCCTCGCCAGCGGCGAAGTGATCGCCGCCGGGACGGTCGTCGACGCCGCCGGTACCCGCGCCGCGCACGTGGCGCGGATGGCCGGGGTGGACCTCCCCATCGAGGCACGCCGCCGCTACACCTACATCTTCTCCGCGGAAAGGCCTCTTGCTCAGGACCTTCCCCTGACCATCGACCCGACCGGGGTGCACATGCGCTCCTACGGCGCGTACGACTACCTGGTCGGCTGCCCACCCAGCCACGACGACCCAGCGGTCGACGTCGACGACTTCGACTACCCGGAGGACGTCTGGGAGAACAAGATGCTGCCTGTGATCACCAAGCGTCTACCCGAGCTCGGCGCCGTCACCGTGACCGACTCCTGGGTCGGCCACTACGAGTTCAACACCTTCGATCACAACGCCATCATCGGCCCACATACCGAAGTGCCGAACCTGTTCATGTGCAACGGCTTCTCCGGCCACGGCAGCCAGCAGGCACCGGCCTGCGGCCGCGGGGTCGCCGAACTGATCACATACGGCGAATTCCGCACCCTGGACCTTTCCGCACTCTCGCACCGGCGGATCGCCGAGAACCGGCCACTGGTCGAACGCGCGGTCATCTAGCACGATTCCGTCGTCGACACCGTGGGGTGATCCCTGAAGCCAGTCCATTAGGGATCACCCCGCACGGATCTCGGCTGCACCCCTTGGCCGCGACATGCCTCTCCGTTCATGAACATGGTTTGGCAGCACCCTTACGGCGCCTGTATTCCACCCAGAAGATGGCCGGTGACCGATCCCCTTGTGCTGTCTCACGGCTCCGGCTCCCGAGAACGGCGGTTTCTGATCCATGGCCGATCTATCATCGAAACAACCCAACGGATCCGATGAGTTCGTCGCCCGCGGCCGGTCCACACTCGTAACACCCGAGGAAAGGACACTGCCATGTCAGAACTTCTCGTCGACTTCATCACTTCCCTTGACGGCAACGCATCGGGAGAGGGCTGGCCCGGGTTCTGGGGCCTCGAGGGCCCTGAGTACCTCGCTTGGCTCGGCGAGCAGCCCGAGGTCACCTACCTCATGGGAGCGAACACCTACCGACTTATGTCAGGCTTCGCCGCCGGCGAGGTCCCGAATGGCCAAGACGAGTTCAGGGCCGAAGAAGAGGCGTCCGTCGACGAGCTCACGCAAGCGTCCAAGGTGGTGTTCTCCTCCTCACTCGAGGAGCCACTGACGTGGGCCAACTCCACGCTCGTCCGCGACGACGCCGCCGAGACGGTCCGCGCCATGAAATCGAGTGGCTCGGGGCTCCTCAGCACGATCGGCAGCCTCAGCCTGTGCCGGTCCCTCCTGCGGGCCGGACTCGTCGACCGCTTCCGAGTCGTGATGTTCCCGGTGATCACCGGGGCTACGGGCGCAGAACGCATCTACGACGGCTACCCGGACGTCGCCCTCGAGATGATCGAGCACCGGACCTTCGACGGCCGCATCCAGCTGGTCGAGTACAAGCCACGCGTGCTCGAGCACCCGCCGCTCGGCACCCCCGCGTGACGTCGCCCGTCCACCAGGTGCGCGATGAGTGGCTTCGCACCGAGAGTCGATTGCCGTTGCGATCCCGGGTGGTGGACATGCGAAGGGTTAGGCTGCGGCCGTGTCGAGAGCAGTGTGGTGGGTCTTAGCTGTGGCCGCGTTGGCGTTCACCGCGGATGTCGGGACCTCGTCCACAATGGCTGAGGTGTCGTTGTCGTGCTCGAAGATCGGCGAGAGCCAATCCTCTTTTCGGTGCGATGACCGTATCGTCCACGTCCTGGGGGTATGGCCGCTGGTCGGTCTGGCGCTGTTGCTCTCGGCACCGCCTATGGTGGCGGCATTGGCGATGCGAAAGCGGGTTTCCTGGTTGGCCGTCGCGGCACTCGTTGGTTTGTCGATCGTCGGGCTGGAGAATTGGGCGTACCCCTCTTACTGGGGATTTCTTCTGTTCGCTGTTCCCTTGGCGGTCCTTGGATCAATCACCGCGACGTTCCAGCGAACTGTCCCGCGCCCCGACACGTCAGGGCGGGGTTCTGCCGCAGCGGCGTAAGCGCGGCGCTGAAGACGCTCTGGGGCGACACATTTTTCAGATTGCGGGTAGTCATGCCGTGAGACAACCGCGCACGTCCGCGGGTCGCAGCGTCTCGAAATGCCACCGGCAGCGAGACCCTACACTGAGGTCGGAATGTGTTGACAATCGGTTGATGCCCACCTGGTGGAGCCGTAGTGTTGATCGCGGGTGGTTGAGAACACAGCCGCAGATTGTTTGGAGGCCGCAGCTGTGCGCGGTGGACGGATTGCGCGCACTCCCATGCCGCTGTGATTCTCCTGCCAGTGCGCTCCTTCCGCCGATAGCGCACTGAGACCGACAGGGTGCACGCGATCGGAGGGTCATGAAGACATCACGCTCGTCGTTCCACGCCACTCCCCCGTCGGCGTCTCCGGCCACCCGTTGCGCACAGGATGTGCCCACCCACGACCGCGGTCTGCGCATGACCGTCGAATTCGCACCGTACGCAAACGCCACCGTGGGACGAATCTCGGGCGACATCGATGTGCTCGCCGCACCGTCGTTCGCGCTTGCTCTCGCACATCTGATCGACGGAGGCTCGTTCTCGCGCGTCGTCGTCGACATGACCGCGGTCGACTTCGTCGGGACGTCGGGACTGTCGATTCTGTCCGAGTTCGCGGAATCGGCGCGGCGGCAGCACATTACGTGGGCGCTGGCGGGTAATCGGGCGGTCCTGCGCCCCATCGAGGCCATCGGGCTGAGCGCGACCATTCCCACGTGCAGCACCGTTCACGACGCGTTCGACAAGGTGGAGAAGATCTCGCACAGTTGATCGGAGCCGCCGACGCCGCGGAAGCGGCCCACCCGAAGGGCCGGGTTCGCGAGACTGGCAGCCGCCCTACTCCGCCCGAACTGCGATCGACTCGCGCTCGTCGTCCTCGCGGAACATCGCTTCGATGCGGTTCTTGATCTCCGCCGTGCTCATCGAACCACGGGAAGGGGTGAAGCCACGATTGCGAGCCGAGGTGGGCGTGAAGGTGTTCATTGCCAGTGCTTTCTGTCTTCCGCGTCCGCGAGAGTCGCGGGGTGGTCGAAGGGTGCGTCCGCGATGCGGACGACGGTCAGATCAAGAGCGCGGCGAGTGCTACGGCAGCGAGCACAGACACGGAAGTAGCCACCGCGACGAGAACGGAGCCCGTCACGACGATGGCGGGCGCGGTCGCAGTCGCGGCCGAGACGGAAGCGATGTACACGGTCGGGCGTAGCGTGTGCCGGGTCGACGGCTCCTCGGCGGAGAGCGGCGACGTCGTGCGCTGATCGTGCTGTTGCACCGTGGTGCGGGTCATGTGCTGGTGTACCCCGTAATAGCGGTCGAGTGACCTGAGTCACAAACTTGCGAGTACGTTGTACATCACAATCGGCCCCTCGCGCCAGTGGCCGCCGGCGCCAATCCCCTCGCCGGCGCCAATCCCCTCGCCGGCGCCAATCCCCTCGCCGGCGCTCCCCCGTCGCCACCGGCGTTCCTCCAGTCACACAACCGACCCGCTGACGCGTCGTGGACCCAGGCGCGGTCCCGACGGCCATCCGAGCTGTACCCCAACCCCCCAGTTGTCGATGCTTGATGGAGGGTGATTGATCGGATTCGGAAGTTTTGGTGGGTGGTTACAACGAGTGTGTCGATGCGACGTGACAACTGTGGTTCGGTAAAACCAGAAATTCCGTCACGGTCCGACTCTTTACCAGCCGTGCGAGCGGATACGCCTGAGCGTCGAGGCGCCGGCGATCCCGGAATCGCGCACGAGCTCGCTGCACGCCCGGCAGTGGACCCGGACGCCTCACTCCCCTTTCGCGCCATGCCGACCAAGCGGCGTCCCGCTCCCCCGGTTCCCCTCCGGGCGCCAACGGCCCCGCTCTCGATGCGATTTGTGTGGCCACCCTCGGTTTCGTGAGTATTCTTGTCGGCCCACTCCCCCTGGGTTGTGCGCGACGACGCAAACCAATTCGGACTATTTCGGGTTTCCGTCCGGGTCAGACGTTGGCGCCTCGTAGCACGAGATCCCTCCCCGAGAATCCACTGCCTCGCAGAAAAGCGGTCACCCGCTCGCGTCAGAACCAGCCTTTGCGCTTCGCCCAGAGGAGCAGTGCCCCGGACATGGCAAGCATGACGAGCACGATCACGGCGACGGAGGACCACTGCGTCCGTTCGTTCACGATCACGTTCATGCCGATGATGGACGACAGGGCGGTGATCGGCAGCGTGACAGCCGCGATGACGGCGAGGCGCTCGGCGGCGACGGTCATCTTGGTGTTGGTGCGCGCCTGGTAGAACTCGATCGTGCCCTGCAGGTAATCCTTTTGTCCCCTGGCCATTACCGTCAGGTGCTGGAACTGATCGACCGCGTCGAGTAGAAGGTCCTGCCCCTTGCCGGCGCCGAATGCCTCGATGGTGACCATCCTGCCGTACACCTCACCGCTCAGCGCTGCCATGGTGCCGACCGTGAGCAGACCGTGCCGGACCCGGAACATCTCGTCGAGAAACGTTTCCGGATCACCGAGGTGCCCACCGGTGACCTGCTGTTCGAGCTTCCACACGTCCTTGGTCAACTCGGCGGTGTAGGCCCGCATTCGTGCTGTCAACGCCGCGAGCAGCGCGAACGACAACTCGAAAGCCGTGCCGGGCCGCAACTTGCCCGACTCCAGACGGCCCAGCACCGCATTCACCTCGACCATCGCCGTCGAGGGATCGATCGCCGGATTCACGGGGCCGTGCACTGTCACCAGGTAGCGGGTACCGATGAACTGGTCCAGTTCGACGTAATGGACGTGCCCGTGTGCGCCCGACTGCGGCGCGTGCAGGACCACGAAGAAATGGTCCACATACCTGTGCACCTTCGGAACCTGATTGCGGTGCTCCGAATCCCGCACGGCGAGAGGATGAAAACCGAAGACTGTGGTCAACGCGTCGTGCGCGTGTTCGTCCCAGGTCGGGATGTCCACCCAGACCACTCCGTCGGGCCGGTCGAGCAATTCCGTCAATTCGGTCGCCGCACACGAACGCACCCCGTCGCCGGAGATGAAGCGGACGTCCATTTCGGTCTCCTCGCCCTGACGCACCGTCATCACTGTCATAGCACCCACAGCTGCCCGATTCGGAAGACTTGTCGTATTCGGTGTTCGGAGCGGGGAAACTGTGGAAATGACTGACGACAGGACTGCGCTGATCGTGGTGGACGCGGCGAACGTCGTCGGCGCGCGGCCCGACGGCTGGTGGCGTGATCGTGCGGGTGCGGCCCGGCGACTCCTCGTCCAACTGGGCGCTCTGGAACGGCATCTGGCCCAGCCGTCCGAGGTGGTGGTCGTGATCGAGGGTGCGGCGAAGGCGGCGGTTGCCGGGGAGCAGGAGCGGGAATTCGGCGGTCTGCGGGTGGTGTCGGCGGACGGTTCGGGCGACGACGCGATCGTCGACGTGGTGGCCGCAGAAAAGGACGGTGACCGGCCGATCACCGTCGTCACCGCCGATCGTGGCCTTCGGGCCCGGGTCGAGGCACTCGGGGCCGTCACGGTCGGCCCGCGGTGGCTCCTTGCCCTCGTCGCCGCCGAAAGTAGGTGACCGTCAGCCCCGCTCCCCCGCGATCGCGCCGCCCGGTTCCGATGTCAGGCTTTGGTGTTTCGCTCGGCGAGGAACGACAGTCGGCGCAGGCATTCGAGATTGCGTGGGAGCACCGCCAGGTCCTGCGCGATCCGCGGAACCCAGCTCAACGGTGCGGAAGCCGCGACCTCCGACATCTGGAGGTGACACCCGGATCCACGCGGTTCCATGCGCAGGCGCACGATCGCCTTCGTGGGGGTAACCTGCGCGAGCAGCCGGAGTTCACGGTTCTCCTCGGCGAGGAGAACCTCGGTGGAGTCGTCGATCAGTGCGGGCCAGGCGCCGACGGAATGGTGCAGTCGGCTTCCCACCGCGGGCCAGTCGTCGGAGACGGCACGCATCCGGGACGCGCCGACCACCCACGACGGGTACAGCCACCCGTTGGCGAGGACGGACCACACATCCGAAGCCGACGCCGACGTGTCGCGATGTGCCTCGATGACGACCACTCCCTCGAATCGGTACCTGACGACTTTCCGCGCTTACCCTCCCCGACCGCATCGGAAACGTGAGCCGCGTCGCGTAGGCGGTGCTCGCGTTCAGGTCTGCGCTCCGATTTCCTCGCCGGCGGCGAACCGTGATTCGGCGTCGGTGACCAGCCCGATCGACACGAGTGGACGCGGGAATATCAGGTCGGTGAGATAGGCGAGCGCCACCGCCCAGCGATTGGCGGCGTTCGGCATGGCGTAGAGGTGATATGCCCGCGTGACCACCTTCGCGAGAAACCCCGACAGCCGGATCCCGAGGGGGTTGGCGACGGCGAACCCGGGGCCCAGATCCACCACGAGACCCATGTCGCGATGGGTGTACGGTTTCGCGTCGCCGACGCCGAGGCTCGCCGCCACGTTGCGGGCAAGGGCCCGCCCCTGCCGGACGGCGTGCTGCGCGGTGGGCGGCGTGATCGACCCGCTGTTCTTCGGATCGGGAACGGCCGCGGCGTCGCCGCCCGCGAAGACGTCGGGATGCCCGTCGACCGAGAGGTCGGGGCGCACCGTCACTCTCCCCTTCTCGGTGGGCAATCCGAGCGTGTCGACGAGGGGGCCGGCGGTGACACCCGTCACCCAGGCGACCGTGCGGGTGGGAACGACGGTTCCGTCGTCGAGAGTGACGTGTTCGGGTCCGAGTTCCGTCAGGGTGGTGCCCAGTCGCACCTCGATGCCGCGCGAGCGAAGCACCTCCAGCACCTTGCCGCCCAGCTTCTCCCCTACCTCGGGCATCACCTTGTCGGCGGCGTCGAGCAGCAGGAACCGGATCTTCGCGGGGTCGAGGTTGCGACGGGACGCTGCTTCGTCGGCCAGGGCGCGGAGTTGGGCCGTGAGTTCCGTGCCCGCGTAGGACGCACCGACCACGACGACCGTCCGGCGGGCGTCGGCGACGCGGGGGTCGGTGTCCCGCTCGGAAAGTTCGATCTGGGTGAGGAGCTGGTCACGGAAGTACAGTGCCTCGGCCGGCGTCTTCAGTCCCCGGGCGTGCTCGGCGAGTCCGGGAATGTCGAACAGCCGGGTCACCGATCCGGGGGTGAGCACCACCCGGTCCCAACCGACCTGCTCGACACCCTCCTCGCAATCGGTGACGTGCACCGTGCGGGCCTCGAAGTCGACGGCGTCGACTCTGCCCCGCACGAGTTCGACGTCCGGCAGCGCCTCGGACAGTGGAACGGTGACGAACCGGGCATCCAGGATTCCGCCCGCCACCTCGGGCAGAAGCGGTGTGTAGAGCATGTAGTCGTGGGGCGAGATCATGATGACGCGGGCGTCGGCCACCGGGAGGCGACGCGCCAGCGCGCGTGCGCATTCGAATCCGGCGAAGCCGCTGCCCACGACGACGATGCGAGTCGGCTCTCCAGTTGATTCGTGGGTCATACGGAACGCTTTCCCCAGCCACGCGTCGAACGAAACAATCCCCCGGTCACGACCGCGGCGGTGTGAGGACGCGCGAATCCGGGTACTCGACCGGCGGAGATCGACCGACGGGATCGAATGCGAAGGGCGGGAACATGAGCGCCGCATCGAAGGCGATGTACACACCGTTGGCGCTGGCTGCGAGTGTCGCCGGTGGAATCGCCGCGAGCGCCGTGTTCGGTCAGGTGTGGAAGCGCGTCGCAGGCGAATCCGAGGCTCCCGACCCCAAGGATCTGTCCCGCAGCACCCGCGAGGTGCTGATCGCGGCCGCCGTGCAGGGCACCGTCTTCGGCCTGGTCAAGGCGGCAGTCGACCGGGTGGGTGCCCAGGGGTACCGGAAGCTGGCGCACGCCGACCCCCGGTAGAGCGAGGCACCTGTCCCGGAAACCCCTAGGCTGAGCCGATGCGTACTCGTTTCGCGGAGAATCTCGACAGTCTGTCGGGCGATCTCGCCGCGATGTGCCGGCTGTCCGTCACCGCGATGTCGGAGGCGAGCGACGCGCTGCTGCAGGCAGACCTCGAGCTCGCCGAGCATGTCATCGGCGTGAGCGGCGAGCTCGACGATGCGGCGGCGCACTGGGAGAAACGTGCGTTCGCGCTCCTCGCGTTGCAGGCGCCGGTGGCTCACGATCTCCGATTCATGGTCGGTGGCCTCCACATCTCCGCGGATCTGCACAGGATGGGCGGTCTCGCGGTGCACATCGCGAAGATCGCCCGCCGGCGGCATCCCGACCACGTGGTCCCCGACGAGGTGCGGGACGTGTTCACCGAGATGGGCACCGTCGCCGTCGCGCAGGCGAGGGAGACCGAGCAGGTGCTGCAGCACCGCGACCCCGAGCGCGCCCGCGGATTGCTGACGGCGGACGAGGCGATGGACGACCTCCACCGCAGCCTGTTCACGATCACCCAGGCGGAGGACTGGCCGCACGGTGTCCAGTCGGCCGTCGACATCACCCTGCTCGGCCGCTTCTACGAGCGGTTCTGCGACCACACGGTGGAAATCGGCAGGCGTGTCATCTTCCTGGAGACCGGCAGCCTGCCCGAACAGTGAGAGAGCCGACCGGTCAGCTCAGCCCTTCCGCCGCAGCGACCGAGGGCGTTACACCCCGCGTGTAGACGTCGAGATGGAAGTCCGCGTCGCGGTACGACCCGGCACTGTGGAGGCCGTCGAGTGCCGCGACCGCGTCGTGCACCGCGCGGCCGGTCTGCGGATACTCGGGCACCGGATGCTGCCAGTGCACGGCCACGAGGGTGCCGCCCTCCTCCAGCGAGTCGACGGCCCGCCCCAGGACGGTGCCCAGGTCTGCGGGCGGCAAGTAGTACAGCACCTCGCTGAGCACCACGAGGTCGAAGGTACCGTCCGGCCACGGGTCGAGCAGCGATGCCCGGCCCAGGTCCACGCGGTCGGCCAGTCCCGCACGGCGTATGCGGTCGCGTGCGCTCGCCAGGGCACGGGGTACCACGTCCGTGGCGACGACCCGGTCGCAGCGTCTCGCCAACTGCGCCGTCAGTACCCCGATCGAGCATCCCGGTTCGTACGCCCGCCGATAGTGCCGACGGGGCAGGGCGGCGAGCGTGAGCGCGTACTTGCGGTGTTCGTACCACCGTTCGTCGAATCCCCACGGGTCCGCCGATTCCGCGTACATCGACTCGAAGTAGCCGGGATCCATCGCGCTCACCACAGCACCAGTTCCGTCGTCCGCATCAGTCGCGCCAGTACCCACGGCGGGAGGATCGCCGCGTCCCGCGGGTCCTCGGACAGCGGGAGGATCTGGGTGCAGAATTCGTCGACGGCCCGGCGTTTGCGCACCAGGACGTCATCGGCGGGCGCGAATTCTCGCATCCGGTTCCACGGCACCGACGGGTCGGCGGGCCGCGCCCAGTGCCACATCCAGACCGGATACTCCATCACTCGATGGCCGGTGACCGAACATGCCGCCGCGGCGGCCCGTCCGGTGGCTTCGTGATCGGGGTGGCCGTCGGCTCGCCAGGTGGCGAGAACCCAGACTCTCTCGAAGGGCTGGCAGGTCGCGGTGAGCACGTCGACGAGGCGTGCCGCGAGGTCCTGCTCGTGTCCGCTCACATCGCCGTCCGGCAAACCGAGACGGAGCGGTTCATCGACGCCCAACAGCGCTGTCGCCCGGGTGGATTCGGCGATCCGCGCGGCCGCCAGCGTGTCGGGTGTCAGGGTCGGCGAGCCGGGATGCGACGCCCCGCCGTCGGTGACCGCCACGACGTGGACGGGAACACCCGCGGTCGCCGCGGTAGCCATCAGCGCTCCGACACCGAGCACCTCGTCGTCGGGATGCGGTGCGACGACGACCATGCGGTCGCATTCCGTGAGCGGTATCGGCGTCCACCGGACGGAGGTCAGCCACGGCTGCCACACGTCCTCCGGGGTGCCCCGGCCGGCCACGGGTGTCTCCCGGAATCGGGTGGCGTTGTCCATGTCAGTCCTCCCCTGCGACAAGTTCGCCGAGTGTCGCGAGATCGCGTTCGGCGTGGGATTGCCGGATGTAGACGAGCAGGTCCGCGACATTGCGGGCGTGGTCCGCGTCGCTCGCGAGCGGCGCGGCGCCCAGTGCGCGGCCGACGCGGTCGATCACCTCGCCGGCGGTGCGCTCGACGAGGCCCCGCACCCGGAACGCCCGCACCTGCGCGGAGCCCCGATCGAGGGGACCCGCGTCCACCTCCGTGGCCGCGGACGCGAGTGCCCATCGCGTGGCGCTGACGGCGACGTCGATCGCGCCGAGGTGCGCGAGTTGGTGACTGTCCGCCCGGCCGCCGCGTGCGCGGGCCCGCAGCGGTTCCGCGACGGCGAGCGCGCCACCGAACCAGCAGGCCGCCACCCCGATGCCGCCGTGCCAGAACCCCGCCCGGTCGAGGTACCGGTCCGCGGCGCCGACAGCTCTCGCGGGAACGCCGTCGAACGTCAC
This sequence comes from Rhodococcus sp. NPDC057014, assembly GCF_042673295.1. Classification (NCBI taxonomy): domain Bacteria; kingdom Bacillati; phylum Actinomycetota; class Actinomycetes; order Mycobacteriales; family Nocardiaceae; genus Rhodococcus; species Rhodococcus sp. NPDC057014. Next base: position 7,876 of record NZ_JBHUSF010000133.1, on the reverse strand, counting down.
CGCCTCGGTGTCGGTCGCCGCCATCCCCGGATTGCGCCAGCCCCCGCGTCCCGGCGTGACCCCGGGCTCCCGCAGATCGACGGCGAACAGCCGGGGGTGCCCGTCGACGCGCGCCGTGACCAGGGCGTGCGTGCACATCGACGCTCCGGAACACCACGGCTTCGTCCCTCGCAGTCGCCACCCGCCGGCGTCGTGGGCGGCGTCCAGGACCGGGTGTGGTGGCTCGCTGGCCCAGACTCCCCACCACTCGTTCCGGCCGGCCCGGGTGCCGTCGATCTCGGCGAGGATCGCATCCGCGTCGGCGTGTGCCTCGAGCAGCCGGCCGGTCGAGAGGTCGCGGCGGCACCATTCCGTGAGTTGCGCCCACCGGGCGGCGGTGAACCCGTCGCCGGGCAGCGGCAGTTCCGCGTCGCCCGAGCGGATGATCGCGCGCACGGCGGCGTGGGTGCGGCTGCTGCCCTCGGTGACGTCGGTGCTCATCGGTCCTGCAGTCCCTCCAGGTAGGTGGCGAAGCCCTGCGGCACGCGGGCGTCGGCCCGCGCCGACGTCTCCACCGGCGCGTCGATACTCCACACCACGTGAGCTCCGTCTTCGACCATCCGCTGCACCAGGTCCACGTCCTCGTGCGCGGGCAGGTCGGCGAACCCGCCCACCGCCCGGTACAGCTCCGCGGAGAATCCGAGGGACGCGCCGTGCACGTGCCCGTGGGCGGTCCCGGAGCGGTAGACACTGCCGTACCGCGACCGGACGTGGTCGGGCCACCCCGACCAGTCGGTGACCGTCACCGTTCCCGCCACCAATTGCGCGCCGCGACTCGCGTGCTGCAGGTGGGAGAACAGCCAGTGTGCGGGGACGAGCGAGTCCGCGTCCGTGGTGGCGAACCACTCGTGCGGGCGCACGGCGACCGAGTCGAAACCCGCACGCCGGGCGGCGCCGACGTTCCGCGCGCCCAGCACCACGACGTCGACGTCCGCCGCGCGGGCGACGGCCTCGCTGCCGTCGGTGCACCCGTCGAGTACCACGACGATCGTCACCGGCACCGACACTTCCCGCGCGGCGATCCGCACCCCGTCCAGGCATCGCGGCAGCAGCGCCTCCTCGTCGTGGGCGGGCACGACCACCGTGATGTGTTCGACGCGCATGACGTCCCTTCCCGATCATCCACTGTGTCCGGGTTCAGCAAGTACCCAGTCCTTCGTCGGCGGAACCACCGCGGGCACCGATTCGGGACCGCGCACCGCGGGTAACCTCCCGCCATGAATGCCCCGGACAGTCCCCGCTACCGGAAGATCGTGCTCACCGTGGACGGCGAGGAACGGACCCTCGACGTGGACACCCGCACCACTCTGCTCGACGCGCTCCGCGACCACCTCGGGGTCACCGCGCCGAAGAAAGGCTGCGACCACGGCCAGTGCGGTTCCTGCACCGTCCTCCTCGACGGCAGGCGCGCCACGTCCTGCCTGACGTTCGCCGTCGCCCACGACGGTGCCCGCGTCGTCACCGCGCACGGACTGGCCGACGGCGACGAGCTGCATTCCGTTCAGCAGGCGTTCGTCGAGCAGGACGGGCTGCAGTGCGGCTACTGCACGCCCGGTCAGATCTGTTCGGCGATCGGCATGTTCGACGAGTTCCTGGCCCTGCAGCCGAGTGCCGTCACCGAGAATCTCACCGCTCCGCCCGAACTCACCGACGACGAGATCCGGGAACGGATGAGCGGCAACCTCTGCCGGTGCGGCGCCTATCCGAACATCCTCGCGGCGATCCGGCAGGCGGCGGAGGCGTGATTCCCTTCGACTACGAGCGGGCCACCGACGTCGACAGCGCCGTCGCCACGGTCACGGCCGATCCGCGGGCGGCGTTCCTCGCCGGTGGCACCAACCTCGTCGATCACATGAAACTCGGGGTGGTGGCGCCGCATCTCCTCGTCGATGTGAGCCGTCTCCCCCTCGACGGTGTCGACGCACTTCCCGGCGGCGGGGTCCGGATCGGGGCGGCCGTCCGCAACAGCGACCTCGCCGCGCACGACGTGGTGCGGGCCCGGTACCCGATGCTGTCACGCGCGCTCCTGTCCGGTGCGTCGGGACAGCTGCGCAACCTCGCGACGACCGCGGGAAACCTGCTGCAGCGGACCCGCTGCGTGTACTTCCAGGACGTCACGACGCCGTGCAACAAACGCGAGCCCGGCACCGGGTGTTCCGCGCTCGGTGGTTACGCCCGCTATCACGCCATTCTCGGTGCGTCGGAGCACTGCGTCGCGGTGCATCCGTCCGACATGGCCGTCGCGATGACGGCCCTCGACGCGGTCGTGGTGGTGCGCGACACCGGCGGGGAACGGCGGATCCCGCTGCGCGAGTTCTACCGGCTTCCCGGGGACCGGCCCAACCGCGACACCGTCCTGCGGCACGGCGACCTCGTGACGGCCGTGGAGTTACCCGCGCCGCCCGCCGGGAACCGGTCCGCGTACCGGAAGGTGCGGGACCGGGCGTCGTTCGCGTTCGCGGTGGTGTCGGTGGCCGCCGAGCTGACGATCGACGACGCGTCGATCACGTCGGCGCGGATCGCGCTCGGTGGTGTCGCGCACCGGCCGTGGCGCGCTACTCGCGCCGAGGAAGTCCTGCTCGGGTCGCCGCCGACGGAGGACACGTTCACCGCGGCGGCCGAGTCGGAACTCGCCGCCGCACAGCCGCTTCCGGGCAACGAGTTCAAGATTGTGCTGACCCGCCGGGTACTCGTGTCGGTACTCCGGTCGCTCGCCGGGGAGGCGCGCCCATGACGCTCGTCGAGCCGAAGGCCATCGGAACCCCCGCCGAGCGCCTCGACGCCCACGACAAGGTGACCGGCACGGCGCCGTACGCGTTCGAGCACGCGGTGGAGAACCCGGCGTACCTGTACCCGATCCTGTCGACGATCGGCCGCGGCCGGGTCACCGCGATGGACACGGCGGACGCGGAAGCCCTGGGCGGGGTGCTCGCGGTCCTGACGGTGTTCGACGCGCCCCGTCTCGCGGACACCTCGGACGGGGAACTCACGATTTTGCAGGACCCCGAGGTCCACTTCCGCGGCCAGTTCGTCGGCGCGGTGGTCGCGGAATCACCGGAAGTTGCCCGGCACGGCGCCGGCCTCGTCCGCGTCGACTACGACGAGGCGCCCCACGACACCGACTTCCGTTCCGACCGGGACGATCTGTACGCGCCCGACGACGTCAACGCCGGGTTCCCGACCGACACCGACGACGGTGACGTGGACGCCGCGCTCGCCGCCTCGGCGGTCACGGTCGATCGCGTGTACTCGTCCGCGATGGAGCACAACAATCCGATGGAACCACACGCCACCATCGCCCGGTGGACGCCGGGCGGCAGCGGACCGGTTCTGACGCTGCACGATTCGACGCAGGGCGTCCATTCCGTGCGGCAGACCCTGGCGCCGCTGTTCGGACTCGAAGTCGAGCAGGTGCGAGTGATCGCCCCGTACGTCGGCGGCGGGTTCGGGTCCAAGGGACTGCCGCACGCGCACAACGTGCTCGCGGTGCTCGCCGCGCAGCGGTCGGCCGGACGGCCGGTGAAATTCGCGCTGACCCGGCAGCAGATGTTCGCCCTCTCCGCGTATCGCACCGCGACGGTGCAGCACATCCGGCTCGGCGCGGACGCCGACGGCCGCCTGACCGCGCTCTCCCACGAGGCGATCGAACAGTCCGCGAAGATCAAGGAGTTCGCCGAACAGTCGGCGGTCCCGTCACGGATGATGTACTCCGCACCGAACCGGCACACCACTCACCGGCTCGCGGCCCTCGACGTGCCCGCCCCCTCCTGGATGCGTGCCCCCGGCGAGACGCCGGGGATGTTCGCGGCCGAGGTGGCGATGGACGAGCTGGCCGCGGCCTGCGGACTCGACCCGATCGAACTGCGGATCCGCAACGAACCCGACGTCGACCCGAGCACGGGCCGCCCGTGGTCGGGGCGGCGCCTCACCGACTGTCTGCGGGAGGGCGCCCGCCGGTTCGGGTGGGCGGAGCGCGACGCGACGGCGCGGTCACGGTCGGACTCGGAGTGGCAGGTGGGGTTGGGCGTCGCGTCCGCGACGTACCCCGCGAACACCATGCCGGGATCGGTGGCCCGGATCGTGTACCAGTCCGACGGCACCTACTCCGTGCAGATCGGCTCGGTCGACATCGGCACCGGTGCGTGGACGGCGCTCACCCAGATCGCCGCCGACGCACTGGGGTGCCCCCTGGATTCGGTCGTCCTGCAGATCGGTGACACGAACCTTCCGCCGGCGACCGTCGCCGGGGGCTCCACGGGAACGACGTCCTGGGGCAGCGCGATCGTCGCGGCGGCCCGCGCGTTCCGGGACGAGCACGGCGGCACCCCGGTTCCGGGGGCAGAGGCGAGTGCGGGAACCCTCGACAATCCGGACTCCGGGAAGTTCGCGCTCCATTCGTTCGGCGCCCATTTCGCGGAGGCGCACGTCCGCCGCGACTCCTGCGAGATCCGAGTCGAACGCATGCTCGGCGTCTTCGCGATCGGCCGGGTCGTGAACGCCCGGACGGTGCGGTCGCAGCTCATCGGCGGCATGACGATGGGGGTGTCGATGGCGTTGCACGAGAGCAGCGTGAACGACCCCCGGTTCGGTCACGTCGTGACGCAGGACCTGGCCTCCTATCACGTCAGCACGCACGCCGACATCAGGTATCTGGACGCGGTGTGCCTCGACGACGTCGACGCGCACGCCGGCCCGGTGGGGTCGAAGGGTGCCGGGGAGATCGGCATCGTCGGGGCCGCGGCCGCGGTGGCGAACGCGGTGCATCACGCCACCGGGGTCCGGGTGCGGAAGGTGCCGATCCACCTGGACGATCTGCTGCCGGAATGATCGGCCGGGCCTACTGCACGCCCCACGCCTGCGCGAGGGAGGTCCGCAGCTGACCCTTCATCGCGCGGATCTTCTGGATGTCGGTGGCCTTCGGCGCGAGTCCGTCGAGGACGAGTTCCATGAAACGCCGGCGGTTGACGCCGAATCGTTCCAGCAGGTCCGCGGCGCTCGCACCGCCGAACGGCGCCCACTGGATCGCGAAGCTGATCATCCAGCGCGCATCCGAGCTCACCGAGTGCATCTGCGCGAGCAACTCGCACCGGCGCAGCGCCACGCGCAGCCATTCGGTGCCGAACGCTTCTTCCGGTTCGCCGTCGGTCTCGGCCACGGCGGTCATCGCGGATCACCGGAGCGGACGGCGAACACCGGCAGTTGTTCCGCCGTCGACGCCGGACGGAACTCGACCCGGACCGGGCAGTCGGACGGTGCCGGGACGTCGCCGTCGATCCAGGTATACACCCACGGACCCTCGTCGAGTTCGACGATCGCGATGGTGCAGGGGCCGCGGCCACGGTCGACGCCGCTCAGATCGCGGTCGACCACCTTCGAGGACACGATCGACCCGACACCGCACGACGGGACCCGTTCGAGGTTCGACCCCTGGCACGCGGAGCACGTGGCCATCAACGGGGCGAGCAGCGTCGTGCAGTTGAGGCACCGCTGGATCATCAGTTCGCACTTCTGTGCGATTCCCTGCCAGCGGGTCATACCGTCCGTGGTCACGCCGCCACCCCCACAAGATCCCGCCCCACCGCGTCGCATGCCACGTGCTGTCCCCCGGTCCACACACGACACCGGTCGACGGTGCGCACCCGGCGGAGAAGCGGGGGCAGTGGAAGTTGGGGGTCGGGCTTTCGGTGCATTCGGGGATCAGTGGACATCGGGGGCCTCGGTCTGGAGCCGGAGTGGGGGACGTGTACGAGCATCCCGTCCGCAGCGCGGAAGTACAGCGGCTGAACGACCCGGAGGCATACCTATTTCGCCCCGCGCGGGTGCCCGGTCAGGGGTGCGGGTCCTGCGCGTGTTCGACGATCCACGCCGCGATCTGGGTGCGCGAGGTGAAACCCAATTTCGCGAGGATGTGCTCGACATGCCCCTGCGCCGTGCGCTGCGAGATCACCAGCCGAGCCGCGATCGCCTTGTTGGTCAGCCCGTCGGCGACCAGTTCGGCCACCTGCCACTCGCGTCGGGTCAGGTGCGTCGTCCCGTTCGGCGACGCCGCGGCGTCAGGGCGCCGCTCGTCCAGTGCGAGCGCGACCGCGTCGTCGAAGGACGTGTGCATGCCGTGGTCGAATGCGGCGTCGAACGCACGGTCCCCGATCACGGCGCGCGCCTGCTGCTCACATTCCGCGTGGTGGACGAGCAGGTTCGGGTACACGGTGCTCGGGTTGCCGACGGCCTGTGCGACGGCCTCCGCCGCACCCATCAGCTCGGCGGCATTCTGGGCCCTGCCTGAGCCCACGGCCACCCAGGCCAGCACCTCGAGCGCCCCGCACGCGCTGATCCGGTCGTCCACCAGGTGCGACAGCCGCAGGCCCTGTTTGACGTAGTCGTCGGCGAGGGCGAGGTGCCCGCGCTGCCACGCCGCCATGCCCGCCGCCCACAGCGACCAGCCGCGATACACGGATTCGCCGTGGGCCCCGGTGAGCGCGAAGATCTCGGATCCGCACATCTTCGCCACCGCCCCGTCGCCCTGCATGCCGCTGACCAGTGCCACCCCGAGCAGTCCCCACGTCAGTTGGAGCAGGCTCCCCCGGTCGCGGAACACGGGAAGGGCCTCCTCGAAGCATGCCCGCGCACGCGGCAGGTCGCCGGCGAACATGGCGCAGCACCCGGCGGCGTGAACCACCAGTGCGCCGAGCAGCGTGTCACCGTTCCGCTCGGCGAGGACGGCCCCCTCGTCGACCAGCGCCTTCGCGGCCTCCCGGTCGCCGTGCATGCCCGCGAGGACACTGTCGACGTACAGCGCCTCGATCCGTTCCCTGCTTGCGCCGCCCGGGTGCCGCCCCAGCAGCTGCCCGAGCCATCGGCGCCCCTCGCGGAGCAGTCCCCGGGCGCGCCAGTACGGATACAGTGCGGCGGCGATCCGCAGCCCCGGTTCCGCTTCCCCGGGCTCGGTCAGACAGAAATGCAGAGCGGCCCGCACGTTCAGCTTCTCCGCGTCGAGCCTGCCGATCCACATCACCTGCCGGGGTCCGATCCATTCGGCCTCGCACCGCACCACCAACTGCTCGTACCAGTCGCGGTGCCGCCGCCGCAGCGACACGAGTTCGCCGGTCTCCTGCAGTTTCTCCCGGCCGTAGTCGCGCACCGTCTCGAGCAGGTGATACCGCACCGAGGGCCCGACCTCTTCCCGGATCAGGATCGACTTGTCGATCAACGACGCCACCACGTCGAGGACGTTCTCGACGGGCAGGTCGCCGGCGCAGATCCCCTCCACCGCGTCCAGTTCGAAGCCGCCCGCGAACACCGACAGTCGCGCCCACAGTTCGCGTTCCTCGTCGGTGCACAGTTCGTGACTCCAGTCGACGCACAGGCGCAGCGTCTGCTGGCGGCTCGGCGCGCCCCGCGACCCCACCGTCAGCAACCGGTAGCGGTCGGTCAGCCGCTGCAGGATCTGCTCCGCCGACATCACCCGCAGCCGCACGGCCGCCAGCTCGATCGCCAGCGGCAACCCGTCCAGCTGGCGGCAGATGCGGGCCACCGCCACGTGGTTGTCCTCGGTGAGTTCGAACTCCGGCACCGCCGTGGCCGCCCGTTCGACGAACAATGTCACCGCCTCGTACTGCGGCAGGCCCTGCAGAGAGGTGCGTTCGGGTTCCGGCACCGTCAGCGGCGGAACCCGGAGCACCGCCTCCCCGCCGATCGCGAGCGGTTCGCGGGTCGTTGCGAGGATCCGCAACTCCGGGCAGCTCCGCAGCAACGACTCCGACAGCGCGGCGGCCGCGGCGACCACGTGCTCGCAGTTGTCGAGCACCAGCAGCAATTGCCGGTCGGCGAGGTACTCGGT